>JAEYNZ010000114.1 GCA_023412195.1 Bacteroidota bacterium | reverse complement strand
GGGTTTAAATGTGTCAGGAAAACGATACCCATGCCTATAGGTGCAGTGAAAGTGATAGATGAAGTATGTTCTGCAAGTGCTTTCAGACAGTTTACCATAGCGCTTTCGGCAGGGCATAATTGCATTAGCAGATGATAGTACAGGATCCTTCTTTGCGGCTTTGCGTCTTTGCGTGAAAAACCAACCAGCTTACAGGATATTTTTGCCACTAAGAAGAAAAGGCACAAAGAATTCACAAAGCAATATCAGGATCTTTGTGAACCTTTGGGTGCCTTATGTTTTTGTGGCAAAATCTTCTGCATAAATTTGTTTCGCCTACAACGCTTTCGTTTATGCTTCACAAAGTCCAGGGCACCTCCGTTCGAAGCACTTTTGCTATTTCAGTATTCAACAGGTCACTTTCCGCATTGTACAAAAGGCAGAGTGTAGAGCAATAATGCTGCTCTTTCTGCCCGTACACAGGAAACAAATTCATTATAAAAGAAGTATAATATACCTGTGAACTGTAAGCTGCAGCCACTGATCCTTTTCTGAAAAGCTGCCACCAATCGACAAGAACAATGCTATATGGATACACAGGAAAGCTACATAAACACCAGGCAAAATCTGTTCGGGATTTACAACATCCAACCGGAATCGAAATTTGTGTCTGCATCCGGAACGGTTGATAAAGTACATTATCTTGAAGCGGGACAAGGGAAGCCTGTGGTGATGATTCATGGTGGCGGAAGCCATTCAAGTGAGTGGATCAGTATCATGAAGCCTCTTGCCAGTCATTACCATCTTTACGTGGTTGACCGTCCAGGCTGCGGGCTGACAGATCCGATCAATTACCGGTGTGTCGATTACAGGAAGAGCGCTGTTGATTTTGTCCGCACATTTATGGATGCTGCAGGATTAACCCAGCCAATCTTTATCGCAAATTCAATGGGGGGTTACTTCAGTATGGTCTTCGCCATGGAGTTTCCGGAGCGGGTTGATAAACTAATCCTCATTGGTGCCCCTGCCGGGATGAACCATTATATTCCTGTTCAGCTCAGGCTGCTTGGGACCAGGGGATTAAATACCATTTTAAAAAAAACAGTGGCAAAACCAGGTGTTTCAGGATTAAAAGCCATCCATAAGCAGATACTTGTGTCCGACATAAGGAACATCCCTGAAGCATATTTCTTGCATAGTTCCTTCAATCACCGGTTAAGCGGTAATTTAGATGCTTTCAGCACAATGCTCGAAAATGTGCTTACCCTGAAAGGCTGGAGAAAAAATTTGTACATTGGCGATAAACTTCATCAGTTAAAAGTACCTGTAAGGTTTATCTGGGGAAGTGATGATGCATTTGAAGGACCGGATACCGGCAGGTTAAAGGCAGAAGCAATCAGTGACTGTCAGTTTGAAGTTGTTGAAGGAGCAGGACATTGCCCCTGGCTGGATAAACCTGATGTATGTATTGCATTGTTGTTGAAAATGTTAAAGAACTGAATCCCATATGGGAAAGCAAGTTTGAAGAGGTTTGAGAATTTGAGGGTAGGGTTTGAATGTTGCAGCCGCTGGCCGGAATCGCTGGTGGCAGGCAGGACAGGGTTATGGCTATGATATGTAAAATAATTTGTTTCAATACTGAACATTTACTAACTTTAATTATAAAACCCGGAGTTTTGCATCCACCTGTTTCCGGACATATTTTTCCCCGCACATGAGCAGCAATTGCATTGATTTTTACAGTGGATAACCCGGTTCAGGTATTAAACCGAAATTCTAAATTGAACGGAATATGAAAATCTTTTTTAAAATCACTGGTATTGGAATTCTGAGTATTTTCCTGATTTCCCCGGTACTGCTTGTTCACATTATATGGTTCAGGCCTTTCACAATGGCACTGGAATCGGGTACACATACAATAGAGTCACATCCGTTTCAAAAATGAACAGGCACAGCTTGTCGTTGTGTGGATCTGAAGGGCAAAGGAACTTTTTTATAATTTCATCCTCAAAAAATGAGTAAAATAATGATCTGTTACGCATTCCTGGTTCTTGGTGTAGTGATGAGCTGTAGCAGGCAAAATGATAAGGAGAAACAGAACGGCATGGCACAGGAAGATTCAGTTCCTGTAAACAATGCAGATTATACTTACCTTGCCCTGGGCGACTCATATACCATTGGCCAAAGTGTGGAAGCGAATGAACGTTTTCCGGTTCAGCTGGCAGAAAAACTTACACTGAACGGATTCCTTGTAGGCTCACCTGAAATTGTGGCTCAAACCGGATGGACAACCGGTGAACTGTCGGCTGCGATCGATAGCAGGGACCTGGATGAAAATTACGATCTGGTAACTTTGCTCATCGGAGTTAACAACCAGTTTCGTGGACGCGATACAGGTGAATACCGGCTCCAGTTTGCTGAACTGCTGCAAACAGCCATAGGTTTTGCAGGCAATGAAACAAGGGTCATGGTTATTTCAATACCTGATTATGGGGTTACCCCCTTTGCCAGGGAACGGAATCCTGAGAAGATTGCCAGGGAAATTGACCTTTTTAACCAGATCAATCTGGAGGAAACCCAAAAAGCCAATGCCCGTTACGTAAACATTACCGGTATTTCGCGCCAGGCATTAAACAATCCGGAACTGATCGCTTCCGACGGACTGCACCCCTCAGGCGAAATGTATCGCCTATGGGCAGAGGAGATTTTCCCGGTGGCCAAACAAATTCTTGAAAACAGCAACTGATATGAATTTCGATACTTCTGAAGGTTTTGTACAGAAAATGGATGAATCGGATCCGCTCAGGGATTTCCGGAACCGGTTTTTCATTTCAGAAGAAAAGGTGATTTACCTTGATGGAAACTCGCTAGGCAGGCTTCCGCTTAAAACCAGATCGCTCCTGGGGGAAGTAACCGAAGATCAATGGGGCCGGCAGCTCATTGAAAGCTGGAACAAACACTGGTATGAAAAGCCAGCGGAACTGGGTAATAAGATTGCCCGGCTGATTGGTGCAGATGAAGGGGAAGTTGTAGTTTCAGACAGCACTTCAGTTAACCTGTATAAACTTGCACATGCAGCACTCAGGTACAATACGGGTAAAACAAAAATTGTAAGCGATGTTTTTAATTTCCCCACCGACCTGTATATCCTGCAGGGACTGGTGAAAGAAGCGGGTGCGGATTACCGGCTGGAACTGGCCTCATCGCAGGATGGCATATCGGTTGACCTGGAAGACCTGAAGGCCAGGATTGATGAAAATACAGCACTGGTGACCCTGTCACTGGTATCGTTCAAGAGCTCATATTTTTATGATGCTGCTGAAATTACGGAATGGGCGCATAAAATGGGAGCGCTTATTTTATGGGACCTGAGCCATGCAGCAGGGGCTGTTCCGGTAGAACTCAATAAAACAAATGCCGATCTGGCGGTGGGCTGCTGCTACAAATATTTAAACGGGGGACCGGGTGCACCGGCATTTTTATATATCAATAAAAAGCTGCAGGAAAAAGTAGCCTCGCCCATCCAGGGCTGGTTTGGCGACAACCGCCCTTTCCAGTTCGATCTGGACTACGTGCCTGCAAAAGGTATCCGGAGGTTTTTGGCAGGAACCCCGCCAGTGACCAGTCTGATGGCCATTGAACCCGGCGTAGATCTTTTACTGGAAGCCGGAATTGAAAACCTGCGTAACAAAAGCATCAGCCAAAGTGAATATTTACTTTTCCTGGCAAAGGAGATCCTTGAAAAAGAGGGTTTCCAGCCAGGTTCTCCGGCTGATTATAACCGTCGCGGTTCACACATCTCGCTAAAACATCCTGAGGGTTACCGTATCTGCCAGGCGCTGATTCATCCTGAAAATTCAGAGTTAAAAGTCATTCCTGATTTTCGCGAGCCCGATAACATACGTTTTGGTATTACACCCCTTTACACCTCTTTTTCCGAAATCAGAAAGACAGTTATCAGGCTGAAGGAAATTGTTGCCGTAAGGGAATTTGAACATTTTCCGGCGACGAGGAAACAGGTTACCTGAAGTGGGAGAAAGCTAACCGGGTGACTATGTTGAACGGCGGCAGGACCATGTAAATGCTTATTCTGCTGAGAAGAGTGGTGATGATCCTCCAGGAGTCACCCGGGTAGTAATACTGGAAATATACTGCCCGGGTGACTCTTCTCTGCAGGGGCGGTACCATCTGAAGATTTCTGTTTCTGATAAAGAGTAGCCTGGTGCACAAATAGTCACCCGGTCAGGTTCATGGACTATTCACCAGCTGAACTGAAGTCAGCAGGTGAACTTTCACTCAGCAGGTGAACATTGCAACTTAACGATTACATGGGTTGTTACATAGGATGATAAAACTTGACATTCATGAAAAGAAGAAGTTTCATTTTTTCATCCATGTTGCTTTCCCCTTTGTTCTCCTTTATTCATAAAATACCTCAACTGCCAGGCTCAGGTAAGGGTTTTAAGGTAGGCTCAGGGGAGGCCAGATTTGGGGTCCACTACAAAATGAAGGGAGTTACCTCAAATACCATTGACATCAAAATTTCAGGAAAGGATACAGGGAACGAACTGGCCGTTTTTGAACAGACCGGACAGACACCAAAGGGTGGACCTCCTTTGCACATTCATCCGAACCAGGATGAGTGGTTTTATGTGGTTGAGGGGGAATACCTGTTTCAGGTGGGTGACTACCGCTACATGATGAAGGCGGGCGATACCATTTTTCTTCCCCGGAATTTACAGCATGCATTTATCCAGCTAACAGACCGTGCCAAGGTGCTGGTCTCCTACCTGCCGGCTGGTAAAATGGAGGAATTTTTTGCTGTAACGGATCAATGGGAATCACCGCCAACACAGGAGGAAGTCGTTCAGGTATTTGCTGATCATGAGATGGTGGTTGTGGGGCCGCCAATAGCGGTTGATGATGAGAACTGAACAGGTGACTGGAAGCAGCTTTGAAGTATTGAGCAGGTGACTCAGTGCTAACAGTTACGCTTGAAGTATTGAGCAGGTGACTTTGTGCTAACAGTTACGCTTGAAGAATTGAGCAGGTGACTATTAGTCACCAGCTCAACAAGCAGACTGAGCAGGTGACTGAGAGTCACCAGCTCAGTTTATAGGCCTTTACCTGGTTTTTAAAAAAGGTGGGCACATAGAGAATTTTATTTTCAATGGAATAATCAAGGTCTGCTGCATTTTCGTTTAAATCTTCAGTGTCTGAAAGGATGGTGGTTTC
>JAEYNZ010000016.1 GCA_023412195.1 Bacteroidota bacterium | reverse complement strand
TAGGCATCATATCACTTTTGATCCTACCGTTCATCAACCGGAGAAATATTACAGTAACTTCGGCTGTGGCGGGCAGTGATTAACATTACAGAAATGGAGCAACAAAAATGAATACCGAACTTTTTATTGCAAAACGGCTATTTTTTGAGAAGAGCAGCAAAAAATATCTGTCGCAGAAAATCATCAGGATAGCCCTGGTAGGCATTGCACTGGGATTGACGGTGATGATTGTTGCAGTTGCTGTGATCACAGGCTTTAAAAAGGAAATCCGCAACAAGGTGATCGGGTTCGGGTCTCATGTTCAGATCGTAAATTTTGATTCCAGCAATTCATATGAAACAAGGCCTGTTTCACGAATGCAGCCATTCCTTGACGAACTTCAGAAGGTAGAGGGAGTGAATCATGTCCAGGTATTTGCAACCAAACCGGGGATGATCAAAACCGATGAATATATACAGGGCATTGTTTTTAAGGGCGTGGATAGTGGTTACGACTGGAGTTTTTTCAGTAAAAACATGATTGCAGGTAACCTGCCGCAGATTCATGATTCGGTACGTTCATCAGAAATCATCATATCAGACCAGGTTTCAAGGCTCCTGAACGTGCTTCCGGGCAACCAGGTGGTCCTTTATTTCATCAATGAAGATGAGAGCACACCCCGGATGCTCCAACTCACCATCAGTGGCCTCTACAGAACCAGTCTGGAAGAGTTCGACAACCTTTTTGTTGTAGGCGACATCAGGCAGGTTCAGCGTATCAACAACTGGGAAAGCAACCAGATCAGTGGATTTGAAATTATTATAGCCGATTTCGGCCGGATAGATGAGATTGAACAGCGGGTGCGAAACCGTGTGCTCAACTACAGCCAGGAGAATGGTGACATTATGCGCACAACCAACATCACAAGGGAATACCCCCAGATATTCGACTGGCTTTCGATTCTCGACATGAATGTTTGGGTAATCCTGATCCTGATGGCAGTGGTTGCAGGATTTAATATGATTTCGGGACTGCTGGTGCTCATCCTTGAAAGAAGCAACATGATTGGTGTGCTGAAAGCTCTGGGAAGCCCGAACTGGAGTATAAGAAAGGTTTTTTTGTACCTTTCGGTTTTCCTTACTACAAGGGGACTGATCTGGGGAAATATTATAGGAGTTGGCTTAATTGTTATTCAAAATTACTTTGAAATCTTCAGGCTCGATCCAACCATGTATTATGTCGATTTTGTGCCAATCAATTTTTCCATCCTGCATATTGTTTTGCTGAACCTGGGAACCATCGTGGCAACGACCTTAATGCTTATCGTTCCCAGCTATGTTGTAAGTAAAATATCACCTGAAAAAACAATCAGGTTTGATTAAATGATCTGTTATACCATCTATGCACATCACAGCCGAACATATCAGAAGAGCCTTATCCGGAAGTTTGCGTGGTATGGAGTCGCATCAGAAAATGATGCCACCCAACCGGCGGCTACAGGTTGCCTCAGACGACAAAAAGCGGTTAAAGCCCAGCAGCGTGTTGCTCCTGTTGTTTCCTGAAGGAGATGATTTATTTGTATGCCTGATCAAACGTCCTGCCACAATGAAGCACCATGCCGGTCAGGTGGCTTTTCCGGGAGGTCAGATTGATCAGGGTGAAGAAGCTCTTGAAACAGCATTACGGGAAACGTGGGAAGAGATAGGCATTCCTGCCAGTCAGATTGAAATTCTTGGAGCCCTTTCCGAATTATTTGTCGATGTCAGCGGATTTCTCATCAAGCCCTTTGTTGGCTGGACAGAAAAAAGACCTCAATTTAGCATCAACCCTTTTGAAGTGGAGAAAATATTGATGTTTCCTCTGCTCAGCATCAGGGATGCCCTTGCAGAAACAGAACTTGAAACCGTATCGGGCAGGTTGAAAGTTCCCTGTTTCCCTTTTGAAGGAGAAGTCATATGGGGTGCAACAGCAATGATTTTGTCTGAATTTTACGATGTACTGGAAGATCATCTTTTTCTGTAAAAATCTGAAATTTTAAAGCTGCCAGATTTTTCATTCAGGGATCAGGTTCCTGTAATGTTCATAGTTGGCAATAACCCTGTTTACAAAATTAAAGGCTTCTTCACCGCGTGCATAACCCCATTTGACTGCTGGATCGGAGATATACCTGTCGGCCGATTTGTTTTTCATATAGTAATCTACATGGTTCTCCCACACCTGGCTGTCTTTGCCATATTTTTTAGCCAGCCGTTGTGCATCCTTCACATGCCCTAAACCGATGTTATAGGAAGCCAGCACAAATTTCACCCTTTCTGTAGAATCAGGCAGTGAGGATTTAAGCTGATCGTTCAGCCAGTTCAGCAGCAATATACCGCCTTCGATGTTCTGCCTGGGGTCGCTCATATCCTGTACGCCAAGTGCCTCAGCAGTGGCTGGCATCAACTGCATGAGGCCATAGGCTCCGCCCCATGATTCAGCCTCCGGATCGAACCTTGACTCATGGTACATGATGGCAGAAATAAGCCTCCAGTCCCAGCCATGCTTAGCCGCCAGTTCCTTAACCAGGGGATCATAAGCTGAAATCCCGCCCCCCGATGTGCTGTGGTAATCACTGTTGAACCTGGATGCCAAACGGGGATTAATAAAATATCTGTAGTAAATGTCGCGGTACTCCTTTGTCTGTTTAAACTCAACGATCCATTCATCAAGGTAATCCTTCCATTCTCCTGATCCTTTTCTGACAGCCCAGGCAATGTTTTGCGGAAAACTCACCTTAAGCGAAATGTCAATATTCGGATAATACAACTGGTTAATCATGGCAAGGTTTTCATCGCATACAGTATAGTCGATATCGCCTGAAGCAACCAATGCTATGAGCTGCTCTGAACTGTTAATCGAATCTTCTTCAATTTCAATAACTTCAGCCATCCCGGCTGACAGGTATTTGATCCTGTGGAAATTGGTACTGTTGGAATGTACATGAACTTTTCTTCCGGCAATATCCGATACAGATTTTACATAAACTGAATCGGGACCTTTAGGTTTTGGTTTCCGCTGAACAAAAACCTGCCTGGTCTGCTTCAGCGGTTTTGTAAAATCGACCGAGCGCCTCAATTCCCTGATGTCAGTCAGATTTTTGGCAATCAAATCGAACTGTCCGTTTTGCAGTCCTTCAATGGTTTCACCAAGGTTGTTGTTCACCGTAATTTCAGGCTTCACTTCAAGATCTCTGCACAGAGCCTGGATCAGTTCATACTGATAGCCCATGGGTTTGCCCC
This sequence comes from Bacteroidota bacterium, assembly GCA_023412195.1. Lineage (GTDB taxonomy): Bacteria > Bacteroidota > Bacteroidia > Bacteroidales > Prolixibacteraceae > Mariniphaga. The sequence continues at coordinate 3,292 of JAEYNZ010000016.1, read as the reverse complement.
TGTAGACAAAATAATTGATGGAATTGAAATCAATGGCAATCTTTAAAACACCCGATTCTTTTATACTTTGAAGAACAGGCACATCATCATCAGGTGCACTTTCATTTTTACCATCATTACAGGCAAAGCCTGTCAATAAAAGCAGGAGAAAAAAATAGATTTTCCGGAAGGTCTGATATTTTTCACGCACATGCATTAATCGTAAAATGACCATGCCACTCCCATCCTGAAGGTTCTCCTGGGCATGGGATAACCGGGGGTTGTAATGTATTCACTGTCTAAAAATTCAGTTCCTATATTCATCATCTTAAAAAACACACGGGTACGCTTAAGCCGCAGGTTCGCATAGGCATCGATGTATGGATAGTTGCCAACTTTTTCTTCATTCTGGAGATAAAACATTCCAGTTGCAGGATCATACGCATCAGCATAAAAAGCCGTATTGTACCTAACATCTACGCCAAGTTGCGTAAACAGCACTTTTGAAACCACAAACCGGAAATTGGTGGAGACATATCCTGACAGATCAGGCAAATGAAGAATGTCGGTGTTAGACGCTTTTTGCCAGAGCAGCCGTGTACGGAAATGAAAATTTCGCAGGTTGAAATCCTTGTCAACATAAGCCGACAACACCAGGAGCTGTCCACCAAACTGGGCAGGGGTACGATCATATCCGTTATAGATAAAATTATTTATAATGGCGTAATTGGCATTCAGTTCAAGATTTCTGGCAGGAATTTTAAGTGCACCGTTTACTGTCATTCTTTGCTCCATGTTAAGATCCTTATTCCACCTGATCCGGTTGGAGTAATATTCTTCCTGGAAATAATCAGGTACAAGGTTTTCAATTTTCCCGCTGATGCTCAGTTCGGCTAGTGAATCACCAATAAAAGCCAGTGGTTTGGTAACCACGCCTTCTATTTCTGTCTGACCTGCATTCCTGCCTAAAAGGAAGATCCTGCCGTCGAAATCCCATCGCCAGAAGCTTCCTGTCTGCCTGAAAATTCCACCTCCGGCATAAATGTTGGAAAACCTTCGGGAGTAACGGTTGTTGACACCAAGAAGTGGACCCGGCATAGAAATACTGTTGTATTCTTGCCCAAGGAAAGCCCTTTTGCCGAAGCTGGCTTTTCGGTCTGGATTTTCGTATTGCTTTAGCTGAATAACATTCCGAACCTTGTTAAATCGTATAGAATCCTTAATGTACTCAGGGCCATAATAAGCGTGATCAAAGAATGAATTGATGGTGTCCTCTTGATCGATGTATTCTTTTCTGTGCCTCTGCAATTCAAATGAATAAATAACACTTGCAAAAGGTATAAACACCTGGGGAATGATTGTTTTTGGTTCTTCACCTTCTTCACCCTCTATTGTGACAGGGGCAGCATCCACATCATCAATGAAACGTCCCAGTTTATATTCACCGGTTGCAAAGTAATAAGAATTGCCAAATTGTGACCGGACGGATGTCAGATTTACTTTAAGAAAGTCGGTATCAGGTTCATCAAGAAGATCGGCATCTTCAAGAAGGCCGCCATTCTCACTGTTTTGGATGCTGTTGCTAATGAAACCACCATGAATATTCAATTTATCTTTTGTATAGCTTGAATAAAGTGTCACGAAATTGTTTTTAGATTCCTGGTTTATATATTGACCAGCAGAACGAGCCTGATCAAAACGGAAAGTAAAGTTAAGATGAGGATTGACATTCTGGGAATGCAAAACATTAAACCGGGTTTCATTTTTACGCGTTCGGTGTTCGCTTTGGGTAAAATCAAGAAGTGTATATGGTGTCCGGGTATTGTAATACAGGACTTCCTGTGGGGTAAGCAGATAGGCATCCCTGGTTTGGAGAAAGAAAAAGTCGACCTGGGGATTACGGCCAAAGAAATCGTTATTAAGATAAGGAGTAGCATAATTGCCAAGGTATGCGGCAGTAAGGGATTCCTGAAAGACAGGGTTGTAAAGGTGGTAATAATTCATTGAGGTATCAAGCCGCGTTGAATCAAAAAAAGCACCATATCCCGTAAGATGCCAAGCATCTATTTCAGGTTTTATTTTCGTCTGGGCAGCACTGGATGGTTGTGGAGCCTGTCCCATTCTCCTTCCTGGCATTGTTTGGGAAAAAACAATATCCGGAAAGGCAGTAAACAGAAAACTAATCAATAAGAAAATATGGTTGCGCATACTAAAGTGCAAATAACTGGAGCAAAACTAAAAAAAGCAAGGGAAAGGATGTTACAACTTATAAACTTTTCACCAAAATTAACAGGAAGACCAAAATTAAAAAAGCCCGTGCTCAGATGAACACGGGCTTTGGATAAATCCGGCAGCGGCCTACTCTCCCACTGTTACGCAGTACCATCGGCGCTGGCGGGCTTAACTTCTCTGTTCGGAATGGGAAGACCTGCCTGCCGGCAGGCAGGGGTGGTTCCCCGCCGCTATAGCTACCAGCCGGTTTACCTGTTGTCAGACAGATAAGCGGGCAGGCAGCCAGTGAATCAGCTAGTCATGCAGGGGTAGTAGTGCTTCTGCTTGCCGATCTGCAAGGGCAAAAATCGTATATAACTTAAAAATTAACAGGGAAGACTAAAATTAAAAAAGCCCGTGCTCAGATGAACACGGGCTTTGGATAAATCCGGCAGCGGCCTACTCTCCCACTTTTACGCAGTACCATTGGCGCTGGCGGGCTTAACTTCTCTGTTCGGAATGGGAAGAGGTGGTGCCCCGCCGCTATAGCTACCTTAATATTTTCAAAATACAAGGCTTAAGGCGGTAACCCGCCGTCCCGATAGCTATCGGGACTACCTTAATATTTTGGGCCGGATCGCATTTGCTAACGGCCACATAATAACTTTAGGCAAGATGGGAAGAAAAAGGTCTGAGCAAGAGAATCAGATATTAAGCCTTTACAAGGGCTCTCTTGATATGTAGAAAGTCTTCGGGCAATTAGTACTGCTCGGCTATGACGTTACCGCCTTTACACCTGCAGCCTATCAACGTAGTCGTCTCCTACGGCCCTTAATCGAGATCTCATCTTGAGGTGAGCTTCGCGCTTAGATGCTTTCAGCGCTTATCTCATCCAGACATAGCTACCCTGCAATGCAGCTGGCGCCACAACAGGTACACTAGAGGTCTGTCCAACACGGTCCTCTCGTACTGGTATCAGGTCCTCTCAAATCTCAAACGCCCACAACAGATAGGGACCGAACTGTCTCACGACGTTCTGAACCCAGCTCGCGTGCCACTTTAATCGGCGAACAGCCGAACCCTTGGGACCTTCTCCAGCCCC
>JAEYNZ010000139.1 GCA_023412195.1 Bacteroidota bacterium | reverse complement strand
ACGGCTTTGAATGCTATATGGTTGATGGCGTTCAAAACAAAGTTTCCACCCTCGGGAAGAAAGGCGACATCGATCTCCGAAACTTTTTCATCAGGTACAATTTCAGATATCTCGAGGGAGTTTTTGGGTTGTACCACCATGATTTTTTTTTGAAAATAGCTTTCTTCTCCAAAATTCTGAAGATACCGGGTATACGCCCGGATGACATATTTACCTTCCGGCAGCGTGGCAGGAAGCCGAAAGTCGCCATGAACTGTGCCTCCTTTCGACAAAAGTAATTTCTGCGCAGCAACAGTGCCATCTTCAGCAACAAGCTGAACGTAAATATTTTTATAGCCTGGGATGAGGCGATGGTTGATTCCCCCTGCCAGGTATGACCTGAACCAGATATCATCGCCGGGGGAGTATAGTTCACGGTCGATATGCAGGTACACCTTTTCAAACAGAATTTCTTTTTTTTCAGTATCTGTACCATGGGCGGGGAGATTGTGGTTTCCCCCTGAAACCAGGAAAAAAGGTAAGATGAAAAAAATCAATTTTAACATGGCTTCAGAAAATTTGTAATTTCGTTCCAATTTAGTACAAAAAACATTAACCAATGAAAGGTATCACCCTATTTTTAACAGCCGCAGTCATTTCCACTTTTTTTTCATGTTCCCGAAACCAGCAAACCGGCATCAGCCTGGCAGGGAAGTGGCAGTTTGCGATTGACCCTGAAGATGTGGGAATTGTTGAAAAGTGGCATGAAAAAGGGTTGCAGGAAACCATAAACCTTCCGGGCTCAATGGCGGAAAACGGCAAGGGATATGATATTACCCTTGATACCAGGTGGACAGGCGACATCAGGAATCCGGAATGGTATAAACATCCGGATTATGCTCCCTTCCACGACCCCGGCAATGTTAGATTTCCCTTTTGGTTACAGCCCGATAAAAAATATACAGGTGCAGCATGGTACCAAAATACCTTTGATATTCCCTCAGGATGGGAGGAAAAACCGGTATTCCTGAACCTGGAACGGGTGCACTGGGAGTCTATGGTTTGGGTTAACAACAGGCAGGCAGGCATGGAAAATAGCCTGGCAACACCTCATCAGTACGATATTTCAGGACTTTTGAAGGCTGGCAAAAATACCATAACCATACGGGTTGATAACCGGGTGAAAGACATTGATCCCGGACACAACTCACACAGCATTTCCGACCATACCCAGTCGAACTGGAATGGCATTACGGGTGATATATCACTGAATGTCAAAGGAGAAGTGTTTTTTGAAAATATAGAGGTTTTTCCTGATGTCGAAAAAAAGGCAGTGTCGGTCAGGGCAGTTATAATCAACACTGAATTTAGCCAGTTGCACATAGATGTTCCGGTTTCAGTAAGGCTTAAATATGCAGCAGGCAAAACACTTGAGGAGAAATTTAAGTTCAACCTGATGCCGGGAGAAAATATAGTCCGTATCAATTTTTCACTGGGAGAGGAAGCATTGCTGTGGGATGAATTTAATCCAAATGTCTATGAATTAACGGCTGAAATACGAAATAAAAAAGTTCTTGATAAAAGGAGTGTTGATTTTGGACTGAGGGATTTTAAAGCAGATGGTACCAGGTTTTCTGTAAACGGAAGGCCGGTATTTTTACGGGGAACCCTGGAATGTGCCATCTTCCCCAAAACCGGTTATCCGCCAACAGAAGTTCAGGAATGGGAGAAGGTTTACCAGGCAGTTAAAGATCATGGCCTGAACCATGTACGTTTTCATTCGTGGTGCCCTCCCAGGGCTGCATTTATTGCAGCCGACAAAATGGGAGTTTACCTGCAGGTGGAATGTTCATCCTGGGCAAACCAGAGCACGCAGCTGGGGAGCGGGCTGCCCATCGACCGCTATATCTATGATGAAAGCAGGAGCATTGTAAAGGCTTATGGAAACCATCCCTCCTTTGTGATGATGGCTTACGGTAATGAGCCGGGAGGACCGCGTTACCGGGAGTTTCTGACAGAATTTGTTTCTTACTGGAAAAAGCAGGATTCCCGCAGGGTATATACAGGGGGTGCAGGCTGGCCTGAACTTCCTGTAAATGAATACCACAACATTCCCCAGCCAAGGATACAGGGCTGGGGAGAGGAACTGAACAGCATCATCAATGCACAGCCACCGCGGACCAACTTCGACTGGTCAGACAGGGTACCGTCTGACGGGATCCCGGTTATAAGTCATGAGATAGGGCAGTGGTGTGTATATCCAAACTTCAAAGAGATCGAAAAATACGACGGGGTACTGAAGGCAAGAAACTTTGAAATATTCAGGGAAAGCCTGGAGGCGCACCATATGAGTCACCTGGCCGATAGTTTTCTTCTGGCTTCGGGTAAACTTCAGGCACTGTGCTATAAGGCCGATATTGAAGCAGCATTGCGGACACCCGGGTTTGCGGGGTTCCAGCTGCTCGACCTGCATGATTTCCCCGGACAGGGTACAGCGCTTGTAGGAGTGCTCGATCCCTTCTGGGAGGAAAAAGGTTATATTACAGCAGAAGAATACAGCAGGTTCTGCAATTCTACAGTCCCATTGGCACGGCTTGTTAAAAGAATTTTTACAGAAGGTGACACATTGATAGCAGACATTGAAGTGTCCCATTTTGGGGAAAAACCTTTAGAGAAAGCAGAACCGGCATGGCGGCTGATTTCGGGTACAATCACAGTGGCAGAGGGGTCGTTGGGGCAACGGGATATACCACTTGGGAACGGCATAATTTTGGGGAAAATTTCATTTCCATTTCAAAATGGGAATTTTCCTCAGAAAATGACACTTGAAGTAACGGTTGGGGAATTTTCCAATTCCTGGGATATATGGGTCTATCCGCGCAATGTTTCAGGTGAACCCGGCGAAGTAAGAATATCACAATCCCTGGATGCCTCCACCCTGGATTTCCTGGTAAAAGGAGGGAAAGTGCTCCTGAGCCTGGGCAGGGGGAGGGTAGCCCCCGGAATGGGCGGGGAAGTGGGTGTGGGTTTTTCATCCATCTTCTGGAACACGGCGTGGACAGACAACCAGAAGCCGCACACATTGGGCATCCTCTGCAACCCTGCTCATCCGGCGTTGGCGCAGTTTCCCACGGAATATCACTCAAACTGGCAGTGGTGGGATGCCATGAGCCATGCCGATGCCATCAGGATGGACTCATTTCCCGTGGAACTGAAGCCCGTGGTGCGCATCATCGACGACTGGGTGACAAACCGCAGGCTGGCACTGATCATTGAAGCTAAAGTGGGAGAGGGGAGCCTGCTGATAAGCGGAGCCGACCTGGTGAACAACCTTGAAAACTGTGCCGAAGCGCGACAGCTGCGGCACAGCCTTCTGAGTTATATGAACAGTGGGAAATTCAATCCAGAAACAGGATTGGAGGCTGCAGAGGTATTAAAGATTGGAAAGATGTAGAGGGTTATAATCAATCTCCAGCATATTCAATATACCTGGCTGGGCAGGAGGTAATTAAATAATTACAAACTCTCTGAAATTTTCTTTATCTATTACTTTTTCCTCTGCATCATAGGATTCAATAAACGTTTTTGGCAATTTTTCATTTTTCTTTTTATGCCATTTAAATTCAAATCCATATATTTTTCCACCATTATCTTCCACGAAATCTACTTCCTGTTGTTGTTTTGTTCTCCAGAAATAGGTTCGGGCAAGGCTTTGCTTATATTCATTTTGTTTCCTTCTTTCAGAAATCAGGAAATTTTCCCAAAGCGCACCTTTATCTGTCCTTAAATCAAGTGAGTTGAAGTTTCCAATTACCATATTTCTGATACCATTATCGTAGAAGTATATTTTCTTGTTGGTTTTTATTTCATTTTTTACATTCCGGCTAAAGCTGCCCAGTTTAAAAATAATGAAACCTTTTTCCAATATCTCAATGTATTTACTGACTGTGTTTTTGTCAACGTTTACAAGCTGTGCCAATTCAGAAAAATTTACTTCATTGCCAAGCTGAAGGGCAAGAGCCTGAACCAGCTTATCAAGAACTTCAGGCCTCCGGATATCTGCATAGGCCAGAATATCCCTGTACAGGTAACTATTTACAAGATTTTGTAAAATACTAACCTCATCACCCGCATTATTTAACACATCAGGATAAAACCCATAAATCAGCCTGTTTTCCAGATTTTGCTCAGCAAACAAAAAGCCATGATGGTTTTCATATTCCTCCCAGGAAATGGGTAGTAAATGATATTCCCATTTACGGCCGGTCAGAGGTTCATTTACTTTGTTTGACAAATCGAATGAAGAGGAGCCACTTGCAAACAACTGTACATTCTTGAACCTGTCAGTGATAATTTTCATCGTTAATCCTATTCCATCAATTCTTTGGGCTTCATCAATAAAGACATATTTATATTTAGCCAGCAAGGATCGGATCTGTTCAGTATTGGGTTCATTTAATAAAGTACGTATTGCAGGATCGTCTCCATCAAGAAGCAAATAATCATCTGATTTAAGAAGCTTTTGAATCAGGGTGGTTTTTCCTACCTGCCGGGGACCAATAACGAAAATAGGTTTCCCTGTATTGATCCTGTTTTTTATGATACTATCCAACGTTCTGGAATACAATTTTCCCTCAAAGTTATAACTTTATGTGAATATAATCACCATAAGTCATGACTTTTGGTGAATAGGATGAGAATAACCGTTGTGGTTTCATTATTCAAGAGGTATATCTTGCTTAAAAACCTCCCTCAGATCAGATGCCTTAGTAATAAAATCAGATTGTTATATTTGTACAAGCTAAAGTTATTCAGGCATAAAAAATTTATCCACCATGAAGAACCTTGTTTTATTTTCGTTTCTCATCCTTGGAATTTCTACCTGGGCACAAAAACCACAGCCTTCTGATCCAAAGGCTACTCCCGAAACTGTAAACCTTTACAGAAACCTGCTTAATCTGCAGAAAGAAGGCATGATGTTCGGGCATCAGGATGACCTTGCCTATGGAATCGGATGGGTCTACGAAGAAGGCCGTTCGGATGTGAAGGATGTGGCGGGCGATTATCCTGCAGTTTACGGATGGGAACTGGGGCACCTGGAGCTGGGAGATGCATATAGCCTGGATTCGGTCCATTTCGACAGGATCACTGGATGGATGAAAACAGTTTATGAAAGGGGAGGGGTGAACACCATCAGCTGGCATCTGCGCAATCCGCTTACAGGAGGAACATCATGGGACACCTCTTCGAAGGAAGTTGTGAAATCCATCATACCAGGTGGTGAAAAGCATGAGTTCTACAAAACATACCTCGACAAAATGGCGGAGTTCCTGCTCGGCCTGAAGACAGACAAGGGTACATATATCCCTGTAATTTTCAGGCCTTACCATGAGCACACAGGCAGCTGGTTCTGGTGGGGTAAGGATCTTTCGTCGGTTGAAGATTATAAAACACTGTGGCGGTATACAGTGGATTATTTTCAGAACAAAAAAAACATACACCATGTTCTGTATGCCTATTCAACCGACCGGTTCAAAACAGAAGAAGAATACCTGGAACGGTATCCCGGCGATGACATGATTGACCTGCTAGGCTTTGATTTGTATGACCGGGGAGCTGACTTCCTTCCCACTCTGAAGAACTGTGCAGCCACTGTATCAAGGCTTGCAGATGAACGGGGAAAAATTGCAGCCGTATCTGAAACCGGTGGCCCCATTGCAGAAAACCATCAATGGTGGACACAGGTGCTGGAAACTGTAAAGCCGTATGACCTGGCATACCTGCTTGTGTGGCGCAATCCATGGCAGCCAGCCGGGCATGGAGCCTTTGCACCCTATAAAGGAAGTCCCGACTCTGAGAATTTCTTGAACTTTTACAAAGACAAAGAAACACTCTTTCAAAAGGAAGTAACCAAAATGAGGCTTTACAGGTAAAAAGGGGTTTTGTTTGTTGTTTCTTGTTTGTTTAATATAAAAACCTACAAGATCTTAAGAACCTTAAAGACGTTTACTCAACTCAGAAACTTCTTCCTGAGTGCCTCCACCTGCGTGTCATTAATTGGAATCAGGGTTCCCAGGGAGGCTCCAAGGGTAAGAGATTTTGCACTGAATTCAGCCACTTCCAGCCGGTCGAAAGTATTAAGTAACTTATTTCCCGTCACCAGTACAGAGTCGTTATTGATGATAACTGCAGGTGTATTCTCCGAGAGCACGTTCAGAATCGTTTCCTCTCCTGCGAAATGGGATCCGAAAGGCAGGTTAGGCACATCCTGCAGGAATATCCAGCTTTCGGGGATGGTGCGGACATCCAGCTTCTCGTGGGTTACACTGTATGCCATCAGGTAGGGAGTCTGTGTGAGGATGATGGAATTGATACCGGGATTACGGCGGTAAATCTCCTGGTGAAGCCATGTAACGCGGCTGGGAAGTTTGCCGCGTTCACGTTTGCCATCTTTAATCTGGACAATATCCTCCAGGGTAATATTCCACCTGGCAACATTGGTAGGTGTGATCAGAAAATCGTTACCCTGCCAGCGCACTGATACGGTGCCATAGGAACTGATCATCAGTCCCTGGGTGCAGGCCCGGTGTACTATACGGGTTATTTCTTCACGGACAGCCCGTTCACCGGAAGGGTGTTCCACGTGGTCAAGTTCAGGCAGCAGCCGGGGTATCTGGTCTTCAAAAGCATCGATCTGGTGGTCGGTCAGGTAATTGGGAGTGCCAATCATGTTCCCGTAGATGATGGTCCGGCAGCAGAATTCAAGGGTTTCGAACCGCTGGTATGCATCCAGCAGGTCGGTGCCGCCCACCACCGTTCCATGGTTTTCCATGATAAGGGCCTTGTACCCTTTCTCAAATTCACCGGCAATCACTGCACCCAGGTCTTCACTTCCCGGCAGTTCATAAGGCGCATAGCCGATATCGCCGCAAACATATTTAGCCTGAGGGATGATGTTTGTATTTGGTATTTGCCTGACAATGCTGAATGAAACAAGAGCAGGGGGGTGGGCGTGTACAATGGCTTTAATGTCGGGCCGCCTGTTATAAATGGCTTTGTGAAACGGATATTCTGAGGAAGGCTTATGGCGGCCCTCAATGGTGCCATCCTTGCGCACCACAACAATATCGCTTGCCCGCAGGGAACCTTTATCGACAGCCGAAGGAGTGACCCAGATATCGCCGCTTTCATCCATCACAGAAACATTGCCTCCTGAAGTGGTTGTAAGACCGCTGCTGTAAATCTTACTGATGATCATTGTAATCTGGTCGCGGGGGTGCATCAGGGATGTATCGAGCTTTTTCATAGGATGGATATTTAATTTAAACTGAAGGATTTATTGTTTACAGTTTCCGTTATAAATGTAATTGAAAGAACAAAGTAAATTACAAAAGATTTGGCAATGGAATATTTAAGATACAGAATCCCAATTTAATATAAAAATAATAAAACTGAATGGGAACTCCCCACTGCATTAAAAGGTTTATGCCAGGGCTTTTCTAACTTTATCTGTCAGCAGGCTTTCTTTAACAGGCGCTGACTTAATGGCCCCGGTCAATCGTTGGTGCCATTCAATATCCCTCCACATTCCAACGAACTGGGGGCCGCAGAAATTGCTGGTTGCAATGGCTATCCATTGCCCGGTTGAGGCAGCAGTGAGTGTACCCAGGTCACATAGTTCCTTTACCCAGTCCCACGACAGCAGAGGCCAGTCTTTATAGTCAACAATACCCCAGCACTCAGTGGTCACCAAAGGCAAACCTGCTTTGCCGGCATGAATGGCCGTGTTCTGAATATAGTCGACCATCATTTTCTTCCAGTATGCAGGTTTTTCATAATATAGTTTTTCAGCTTCTGCCACAAGATTTTTGTATACCTGTGTGGAAAAAAGTCCGTCAATATCAACCGGCCGTCCGGCTGCCTTGCTGCGTTCTCTTATCTCACGATAAAACTCAGTGTTGTTCCCCTTAACCATCCAGATATGATGTTCAGCAAAATCGAAGAATGAAAGATCCTTTTCAGAATACTTTTCCACATCAAAATTATCAAACGAATAATTTATCAGCAATTCAGGGTATTCCCTTCGAAGTATTTCGGTTGAAGTTTTCATCCACTGCATTGACTTTTCCGTATGCCAGTGTCCCCATGTCAGGTGGGGCGGATCGTTTTTAAAGAACGGTGCCCAGATATCACCTGGCCATTCATTACAAAAATCAACATACATTATATTGTCGATCAGGCCCGCTTGTTTTATTGAATTCAGGGTTTTAAGCCATATTTCCGCATGTTTTTCAGGAGAATTGATCTTCATGCGAGTATGGTCTAAATCATCGCGGAACCAGGAAGAGAGGCCTGCCTTGATGTCAAATTTTTTACAAGCTGCTATAAAATTATTCAGGTTGGGCTGAATCCGCACCTTATTCACATCAGGGCTTCCCCAGTTCTGAATACCCCATACCTCATTTAAAGTCCATTCCTTCTCAGGATTTTCAGCAAGCAAATGTGGAAAAGCATCTATACGTACAGCATTATAGCCCCTTTCCTTTAATTCACCCAGAGCAGTATCCCAGTCTTCGTAGCCTGCTCCGGGCCAGCGGCGTTCTATCCAGGAAAAATCCCACATTGTAATGGCACGTGGATGAACAACAGCAGGTTCTGTATTCATGGCATTATAATTTTTATTCATTGGATTATACAAAAGATCCGTATTCCCTTTGAGAATATTTACTGAGGTTATTGCAGCAATATTTGCCAGAAAAACTCTTCTTAACATACTGGAAATAATTATTTATATCTCCTGGATTAACCCTCTACAGGAAATGAATACAAAGAAATTGAATAAGCTGGTACTGAAAATGGTTTATTCTGGTACTGAATGTCAGATTCCTCAATTTCAAGCATCAGGTCCTTCCCAGGTTCATTATAAATTTCGGGATCAGTGTGATTTATCATCCACTTTTTACCATTCCGGGAAACCTTTACATTTTCAAAATCAAATTTAACAGATTCAGGATTACCTGTGGAATTTACAATTGCAACAGTGATTTTATCCTTTTCAGGTGTTGTAGCCACCGCCACATCAAGTGCAGGATTCCGATTCTCTATATCAACCGGTAAGGTTCCAAAATGATGCCTGTAAAGCTTCAAAGGCAACCCGGTGGCATCAAATGCGGCTGAAGTGGGAGTAGTCTTTATGCAACCAATCACATTTACTGTTTGTGCATAATTGGCCATAAAGTAAATATCGCTGTTCCGGTAATATTCATGCAGTCCCCTGGCGACTCCGAGGGCATCTTTCAAATGATACCTAACGCCCAGTTCGCCATAGATATACGGACCGTACCAGTAGTTCCATTCATCCATGGCAATCCGGATATCCTTTTCAGCCAGTCCGGGAATTGAATCCCTGTAAGCCCTGTGTGCATCAGCCACACGTTTGATCTCATTGGCCAGCTGACCGATATGACTGTTGACATCATCAAGTTCCCTGCAGTAGATATGTTCACTCAGAAGGTTCATATGACCGGCACTTTCGCTCAGCATGGTTTTACTCCAGTCACCAACAGAACCGACACCAATCAGCTGAGCATCCGGGTCAACCTTCCAGATGGCTTCTGCCATCTGGTTATGCTTTTTAACATATTCCTCAAGTGGCATATGGCCCAGCTGCCAGTCGCCATACATTTCATTGCCCACAGCCCACCATTTCACCTTATAGGGTTCGGGATGGCCGTTGGCTGCCCTGAGTTGTCCCATCCGGGTATCTGCCGGACTGTTACAATATTCAATTTCCCTGGCTACTTCTTCAACTGTTCCCAATCCGGTATTAACGGCAATAAAGGGTTCGGCATCAAGCAGCTCCATAAGTTCCATATATTCATGTATTCCAACATCGTTAGATTCCACACCTTTCCATGCCGGATTCTTTCTGGGCGGCCGCTTATCCCGTTCACCAATTCCATCCATCCAGTTATACCCGCTTACAAAATTGCCTCCGGGCCAGCGGTAAACCGGAGAATCAAGTTCTTTCATCAGCCCAACTACATCTGTACGCCATCCTTTAATGTTATCGGCAGGCATCAGTGAAATTGTTCCCAGGTGAAACACACCGTTGCCGGTACTGAATATTTCAAGTGCAACCTCATCACTTGAGAAATCAGGTGTGAATTCAAAGGGAAAATGATCATATTTATCACTGATCCTGTCAATTTGATGTGAGATTATTTTCCCATCTGATGCTTTTATCTGGATTGTAACAGGCAGTACATTTGAGCTGCCGTTTAAAACTGCATAGCCTGTATATTTCCTGCCTGCTTCCACAGTCAGCCGTGCCTGCTTAATACCTGCCGGAGATCCGTTGCCAAAAGCATTTATCCTGACTGAATGTTCACCGCAGAAAGCATTTCGGGCATCCATTTCAACCGTATTTTGTGTACCTATCACTTCCCATGGTGAACCATTTAAATACGTAAATTCACCGGAGCCCCAGAACTTATCTTCATCTGTGGCCCATGGATTGAATTCATAGGTTACCGGATAATAAAATTTACGGTCTTCAAGCATTTCTGCCCAGATACCACCATAGATACATTTACCGAGGTGTTCGATAAACTGGCCATAGATGTATTTTTCGATTGGTGTGTTTGTTTGATCCAGGTTGATGCTAACCACGGTTACATCCTTTTCCGACTGGCAACTTGTAATCCATCCAGGCAATGAAAGTAAAAAAACAACTGATGATAATTTAGTTAAATTCATGGCAGATAAAATTTTTAGTCCAAATTTATAATTTAATACCAATAATTAGCTTTCTCGTTTTGCCATGAGCATGTTTTACCGGTCAGTATATCAGGATCAGATTACTGATAATTGTTTTTCTGATAATTTTGCTGTTTTCACTTAAATAATTAGTTTTGCAGACCATTTTCCGTAAAAAGGAAAAGCCCGGGTGGCGGAATAGGTAGACGCGCTGGATTCAAAATCCAGTTCTGGCAACAGAGTGGGGGTTCGATTCCCCCCCCGGGTACTTAAGCCTGCTGATTGTATAATTGGCAGGTTTTTCTTTTGTGGGTGACGAAACAGGCAGACGCATCCCGATACAGATCGTTCCCGATTGGCATTGGAAAGCAACAATGTGAAGATTCATTATATTCTGCGGAACAAAAAACCTGTTTATCAATTGTTTGGTAGATTTTATCAGATATGAATAATGGTTAAAACCAGGGTTTTGACAACCTGATAACATTCATTAAATTTGCTGGAAAAACGCTATGGAAAACAGGGAAACAAAACTACGCGAGCACCTTGCAAATGAACGGACTTTTCTGGCCTGGGTCAGGACTGCCATTGCGTTGATAGGACTGGGTTTTGTCATTGTAAAGTTTGCCCTGTTTCTTGATGAGATTGCCATTCTTTTTACAAAAGAGGGGATACCCGGACAGGAAGGATTTTCGGCTTTGATCGGGGTTATCATTGTGGCTTTTGGAGTGGCACTGGCGCCTTTCGCATTTTACCAGTATAAAAAAGTTGAAAAACAGATCGAAAGTACTTCGTACAAAACTACAACGCTCCTGACAGGAATCCTGACTTTTGCCCTGGTGGCAGGTGGAATCCTGCTCATCCTGCATTTGCTGACCAATGTGAATATCTGATCCTTATCCTCTGTGTTAAAATATCACCCTGTTTTATTACCTTAGCCCTTTATATCTGCAATTCAGAACAGGAAATGAACCGGCAAAATGACCAGGAACTTTTTCTAAAAATAAAGGAAGGCGATGAGAAGGCATTTGAGGCCCTTTTCCGCGCTTATTATCCTTATTTGTGCATGTACTGCACCCGGCTGCTTAAAGATGCCTCAGCGGCCGAGGAAATCGTTCAGGAGCTGTTTGTGAAGCTGTGGGAGAAAAGGTCACAGACAATTATTGAATCGTCGGTAAAAAATTACCTGTTCAGGGCCGTGAAAAATCATTGCCTCAACTACATCAAACACAATCACATCAAAAGCGAGTATAACAGAAAAATGCTGGAAGCGTCAGATACCTTTTCGCATGAATCTGAGGAGCCGGATACAGATATGATCAAAATAATAGAACAAAGTCTCGCTTCACTTCCTGATAAAAGAAGGGAAATATTCAGGTTAAACAGGGAAGAAGGCTTAAAATACAGGGAAATTGCAGAAAAATTAAATATTTCTATTAAAACGGTAGAAACACAGATGGGGCTTGCTCTCAAAACATTGCGTGAGAAGCTGCGTGACTTTCTGATCTTGTTTTAATTTTTTTCATATAAAAAAACACACCCATATTCAGGGTAAAAAACAACTTGCCTGTCATAATTACAAATGAAAACAAATCATTCAATAGAAAATCCCGGATGGGAACAGTTGGCCAGATACCTGGCCGGAGAATCCAGCTCCGCAGAAAAGGAGCAGGTAGAAGCCTGGGCCGGGAATTCGGAACAAAACAACAGGGAACTGGAAGAATTGAGAATGCTTTTTAAAGCTTCGGACAGGTATTTTGAAATAAACCGGTTTAACACCGGTGCTGCCTGGCAGAAAGTACAGCAGAATACTGTTCATAAAGTTGTTCGTCTTGAAAGTAAAAGCAAAAAAGCATATGCGTCCCTACTTAAATATGCAGCAATCCTGATATTGGCCATCTTTGCCGGTTCAGCAGGTTATTACCTGGTAACCACTATCTCTGAAGAAAAACAAACCATCGTGCTGGCAGGTGAACAAACAGTCAATGAAATCGCGCTTCCTG
Organism: Bacteroidota bacterium; assembly: GCA_023412195.1. GTDB lineage: Bacteria > Bacteroidota > Bacteroidia > Bacteroidales > Prolixibacteraceae > Mariniphaga. The sequence goes on along the minus strand of JAEYNZ010000139.1, from coordinate 81,788 downwards.
ATGGTACAATCGTTTCACTAAACAGCAGTACAAAACTGGAGTACCCAGCAAAGTTTAACAGCGATATAAGGGAAGTCACCATTACAGGGGAAGCATTTTTTGACGTACAGCCTGATCCTGATAAACCGTTTGTCATTAATGCCGGAGGTATGCAGGTTAAGGTACTTGGTACATCATTTAATGTGCGTGCATATCCTGAGGCAGAATCGGTGGAAGTAGTAGTAGAAACCGGACTTGTTCAGGTGACTAACCGGAATGGTGAAGTGCAGGCAACACAAGCAACTCTTATGCTCAATCCGGGTGAAAAGGGGATATTGTATAATCTTCCGGGCACACTGGAAAAATCATTCAATACCAATCCGAATTACATTGCCTGGAAAACCCGCAACCTTATTTTTAATAAAACACCGCTGATGGAAGTGGTTAAATATCTGGAGGATATTTATCACATTGACATTCAGCTTGAAAATAATGAACTGGAAAAACTGGTTTTAACTGCTCATTTCGAAAGGAAGCCCCACGATTTCATTCTGAACGTGATTCAGCTCACATTTGGTCTGGAATTAACCCGGGAAAACGGGGCATATGTTCTTTCCGAAAATAGTGAACTAAAAAAGTAATTTAAAAGTCATGAAAACAATTGTAACAAAAATCGGAATTGCACTGTTTCTGGCACTGGCTGTTGTGGCACTGACACCTCATCATGCTTATCCGCAGCAGCCCAACGAACAGGTGCTCGACCAGAATATCAGCATTTATGCTGAAGATGAACCGCTCTCTGATGTTATTGAAAAAATCTGCAAATACCTTAACATCGATTACTCATACAATGCCGGCATCGTTGCCGGAAAGAAGGTAAACCTGAACATCTCGAACAGGCCTATCAAGTTTGTGCTCGACAAGCTGATGAAGGATTTCTATCTTCTTTTCGAAATCGAAGACAACATACTGGTAGTAAGAGACTATGTGCCGCTTGATGAAAGTATTGGCTACGATATGAATTCAAGCCAGTTTGCCAGTACCAACCGTGGGTTCCTGTTTAATGAGCCACGAAGCAAGTATGTTACCATACCGTTTAAATCGGCAAGTAACCTCATCATCTTTCCTGTTACCATCAATGAATCTGATACCCTTAATTTCATTCTTGACACAGGTGTGAAGCATCCGATCATTACCGAACTCCCCTTTGTAAACAAGCTGAACCTGAACTACATGATGCCTGTACCGATACAGGGTTTAGGAGATGGCTACGAATTAACAGCCTACCGTTCATCAGGAAATAACCTGAAACTGGCAGGTATGACCGCATGGAACCAGGAGGTTCAGATGATTATCGATGAAAACTTTCAGATTTCGCATATGCTTGGATTGCCTGTGCATGGGCTTATTGGATTCAACCTGTTTAAGGAGTACATTGTAAAGATCGATTACCCAAATGAAAAGCTGATACTTTACCGTCCGGAACACTACAAATACCGTGACCGGAACAAGGACATCATCCTTCCGCTTCATATGGAAGGACATAAACCTTTTGTTCGTACAACCATTGTAACCGATGAAATGCAGGAAGTCCCTGTTAAGCTTCTTGTGGATACGGGATCAAGCGATGCACTGTGGCTGGCGGAAAATTCAGATGAAAGGATCAAATTGCCGCAGAACCATATAGAATCATTCCTGGGAAGAGGCCTCAGCGGTGATTTATTCGGAATAAAAGGCCGCATCGACGGGATCTGGGTCGGCCCTTTGATTATGGCGAAGCCCATTGTGTCTTTTCCGGATTCAGATCTGATCAGACAACTGATTACTGCAAACGACCGGAACGGGACACTAGGTGCTGAAATCCTGAGAAGGTTCATTGTAACCATGGATTACCGCAACAGCCGTCTTACCCTTAGGCCTACAGGCAAGGTAAAGGAAGATTTCAATTACAACATGAGCGGTATGGAAGTCATGAATCCTATGCCGGGCTTACCTATCTTTACAATTGCAAATATCCGGGACAATTCACCGGCCTATCTGGCAGGGCTGCGGGAAAATGATCAGATACTTTCGCTTAACAACAATAACCATAATTCGCTGGAACTGAATGATATCAATCTTCTGCTTCAAAGCCGTGAAAACAAAAAGATCAGAATTAAGGTATTACGTAACGGAGAAGAATATCAGACGTCATTTGATCTGAAAAAAGTATTCTGATGCGTACCAAAGCCTTTTTGACAATTGCAACCATCCTGTTGTTCTGTCTGGCATCTGCCGGACAGCAACAGGATGGTTCTGTTTTAGAAAGGCGTATTTCCATCCAGGCCGATAACCAGCCCCTCTATTCTATCCTGGACCAGATCAGCTGGCAATCGAGGGTGTACTTCTCGTATGACGCAACACTTGTAGAAGCCGACCTGCCTATTACAGTTGAAGCCATTGACAAATCTTTGTTTTCTGTTTTGAACCAGCTGTTTGATCCGGATAAATTTGTACTTACTGAAATCGAGAATCAGATTATTATTACAAAAAAGGGCAGTAGTGAGAAGGAATTTTTAACCGCTGCTGCCGATACTATTCCCGTAAAGTACTTCTTTCTATCGGGGAAAATTATTGAACGCAGGAAGGAGAATCCCATATCTTTTGCCTCTGTTTCTGTTATCAACAAGCCCATTGGTACCATCACCAACAACGATGGAGAATTCCTTCTTAAACTGCATCCCCGGTATATCAATGACACCCTGGTCATTTCAAACATGGGTTATGCGCGAATCTTTATTCCTGCCAGTGATTTACTCGATGAAGATCTGATTATGATGGACCCCGTCTCCATCCGGATTAAAGAGGTAAAAGTTACAGCCATTACTCCGGAAAGGCTGCTTGAAAAAATCAGAGCCAATCTTGAAAATAATTACGCTTTAAACAGTAAGCTGATGAATGCCTTTTACAGGGAAACCGTCAAACAGGATGACCAGTATATCAATGTATCGGAAGCTGTCATTGAAATTTTAAAGGCACCCTATCAGAACGACTTCAGGAACGATCTTGTACGGCTTGAGAAAGGACGGCAGAGCCCCGAGGTACAACCCTTCAAATGGATGAACTTTAAGCTGCAGGGAGGGCCTTTTACAATAACCCAGCTTGATGTAATCAAGAGCCAGGAAAACTTTCTTTCCGAAGAATACCAGCACATGTACAAATATAAGATCAGTCAGGTTATCTGGTATCATGATAATCCGGTTTATGTTTTGGAATTTGAACCACTTCCGGGAAACGATTTCTATGGCTTTGTGGGTGAAATGTTTGTTCACCGTGAAACATTTGCAGTGGTGCATGCGCGTTTTGGGTTTAACCGCACCGGACTCAGAAAGGCCGCTCCAATTCTTGTCAGACGTACACCTCCAGGTGTAAATGCCCGCCCTTCATTTGTAGAATACCAGGTCAGCTATCAGAAATACCAGGATAAATGGCAGCTTGCCACTGCCCGGACGTCAATTAAATTTAAAATCAGAAGCAGGCGTAATAAAATCAATTCAGAGTTTCATAGTGTTTCTGAACTGCTTGTAACACATATTCAACCTACAGAACTGAAAAGATTCCGTCGCGAAGATTCTTTTTCCCAGCGTGACATTTTTGTTGAAATGATTGGCAGCTATGATCCTGAATTCTGGGGAAACTACAATATCATCAAACCAGATGAAGACCTTAGGAACGCCATTATGGATCTTACATCAGGCCAAAACTGAATCTCTGTCCACTTTTAATCAAAATCCGGGCTATCCGTTCAACAGTCCATCACATGACTCATACTGCTCAATCAAACTATTTTCGCTAATTTTGAGCCATAATAAAGATAAACCCGTTTGTCATGGAACAATTCAGCACAAGACAAAATAAAATATCAAGGCTTATCCAACGGGAGATGGCTGATATATTTCTTCAGCAGGGGAAAACCAAATACCATGGAAAACTGGTAAGCGTTACCATAGTAAGAGTTACCAAAGATATGAGCATTGCCCGCATCTACCTGAGTGTTTATCCTTCATCTTTTGCCAATGAGATTCTAAGTGACATACAGCTGAATGTCAAATCAATAAGAGGAGATCTGGGCCGGCGGATAGGCAAGATTGTAAGGGTTATTCCTGACCTTGAATTTTATATCGACGACAGCCTCGATTACATTCAGCATATCGATGATCTGCTCCATAAGTAACAACAAGTAAATAAAATCCACATTTCACCGTTTTTTTGAAAAAGAAAAATTGAATCTGCCACTTTTCATAGCATTGCGGTATTTGTTCTCAAGGAAGAAACAAAACATTATCAACATCATTTCCGCTATTTCAGTAACAGGAATCATAGTGGGAACCATGGCACTTGTAATTGTATTGTCGGTTTTCAATGGATTCAATACCTTGATTGAAGGGATGTTCAGCAAGTTTGACCCCGATATTAAAATCACAGCCCGACAGGGAAAGATGTTCAATCCTTCAGAATTTGACTTTGAGCAGATTAGGAATATGCCCGGTGTGATTCATTATGCAGAAGTCATTGAAGAAGTGGCTCTTCTGAAGTATAATAACCAGCAATATGCAGGCATAGTAAAAGGGGTTCCTTCGAATTATGCCGATTATACAAATATTGATTCCCTGATCATCGACGGCACATTCATGCTCGAAGACCAGAACACACCCTATGCCCTGGTAGGACAGGGTGTGGCATATAACCTAGGGCTGGGTTTATCCTTTATTGATCCCATTAGGATCTTTGTTCCAAGAAAAGGGACCCCCACAAGTCTTACCCGCTCATTAAATTTCGATTATATTTTCCCTTCAGGTGTGTTTTCTGTATTGGAAGAAATTGATTCAAAGTATCTTATAGTTCCTTTCCCCTTTGCTGCAAAACTGTTTGAAGCAGGTGATGATATTTCCGGGGTAGAACTGGGTCTTGACCCAAAAGTGAAAACAAGAAGGCTTCAGAATGAAATCCAGGATATCCTTGGAGAATCTTTTCACGTGAAAAACAAATACCAGCAGCACGACCTGATTTACAAAACCATGCGGTCAGAGAAATGGGCAGCCTATCTGATCCTGGTTTTCATACTGATCGTGGCTTCATTCAACATGCTGGGGAGCCTTTCGATGCTGATCATCGACAAAAAAGAAGATCTGTTCATACTGCAGGGTATGGGAGCAGATTCAAAACTGATCCGACGCATCTTCCTTTACGAAGGATGGTTAATTACGTTTTTTGGAGCTGTGATTGGTTCGTTACTTGGGATATTTATCTCGTGGCTGCAGATTGAATATGGATTTGTCAGCCTCCCGGGTGCCGGTTCGTTTATTATTACTGCTTATCCGGTAAAGATTGTCCTCATAGACATCTTTCTCATTGTCGGGGTTGTATTAGGAATAGGATTCATCGCATCATGGTATCCGGTAAGGTTTATTTCCAACAGGTTCATTCTTCACGAAAATCTGTAAAACCTGAGGTTCCTGCAATCCTGATTTTCATTATCAAATCACGTGAATATTTGTTTTAATTTGGCTGCAAATTTGAAAGCCATTATTTAACTGAAAAATAGAATAACGTGAAAGCACTTGTTAAAAGCAAAGCAGAAAAAGGTATCTGGATGGAGGATGTACCTGTTCCGGAAGTTGGTCCCAACGATGTTCTGATAAAAATAAAAAAAGCTGCAATCTGCGGCACAGATCTTCACATATACAAGTGGGATGAATGGGCACAGCAGGCGATTAAAACGCCTGTAACCATCGGCCATGAATATATGGGAACCGTTGTTGAAACCGGATCAGAAGTCGACCGGGTTAAAGTAGGGGAACGGGTAACAGTGGAAGGCCATATTTCATGCGGCTTTTGCCGTAACTGCCGCCGCGGGAGGCAGCACATCTGTGACCATACCATCGGAATCGGAGTAAACCGTAATGGTGGTTTTGCAGAATATATCAGTGTACCGGCAAAAAATGTGCTTCACGTCGACGTAAGCATTCCCGATGATATTATGGCCATTATGGACCCTCTGGGCAACGCAACCCACACAGCCTTATCATTTCCCCTCCTGGGCGAAGATGTGCTCATAACGGGCATCGGAGGGCCCATAGGAGCCATGGCAACGGCCATCTGCAGGTTTGCAGGTGCACGCAATGTCATAGGTACTGATTTAAGTCCCTTCAGAAGGGCGCTTGCCCGGAATATGGGTGCCAACCGGGTAATCGATCCTGTGCAGGAAAGCATCAGGGAGGCTATGGAGCGTCACCGCATGGTAGGAGGGTTCGATATTGGGCTGGAATGCTCAGGCTCACCTGCTGCCTTTAACGACATGGTAAACCACATGTACAATGGAGGTAAAATCAGTTTGCTTGGCATATTGCCAAGAAGCACCCAGATCGACTGGAACAAGGTGATATTCAAAGGATTAACACTTAAAGGCATTTACGGTAGGGAGATGTATGAAACATGGTATCAGATGGAGATGATGCTTACCTCCGGACTGGATATAACCCCGGTTATAACCCACCGGTTTAATGCAGATGAATACCAGAAGGCTTTTGAAATCATGGAAGAGGGAAACTGCGGCAAAATTATCCTCGAATGGAGCTAGCCATAAAGCATGTTCCACGTGAAAAACCACTTTTAATGGCATCCATTTCATTTTATTCCACTGAGTACCGCTGATAGAAAATGGCCATTCTTTATGGCTTGTAAACTTTTATCCTGCGGGTTGGTTTCAAAAATGTATTTTTGTTTAAAATTTCAGATGTGAAACAAGGCTTGGTAGTAAAAACAACAGGCAGCTGGTATACCGTGGAAGATGAAAATGGTGAATTCATCGACTGCAAGGTAAAAGGCAACTTCCGGATGAAGGATATTAAAAGCACCAACCCTGTTGCAATTGGCGACAGGGTAAGCTTCCTGCTTCACGGGGAACAGGACAGCAAGGGTGGAAAAACAGGCTGGATCACATCTATTGAGGACAGGAAGAACTATATAGTCAGGCGCTCTCCCAACCTGTCAAAACAGGCCCATATCATTGCAGCAAATATCGACCTGGCGGTGCTGATTGTTACATTAACGGCTCCGGTTACCACCACAACCTTTATAGACAGGTATCTCGCCTCTGCAGAAGCGTACAGGGTACCTGTGCTGATTGTCTTCAACAAGATTGATTTATATGGGGAAGAAGAAAATGCAGTACTGGAATCCTATAAATCCATTTATACCAGTATAGGATACAAATGCCTTGAAACATCAGCTAAAAACCTCACCGGAATTGAGGAATTAAAGGATGAACTGAAGGATAAAACCAATGTAATCAACGGACACAGCGGGGTAGGGAAGTCAACCCTGATAAACCTCATACAACCTGGCCTGAATTTAAAAACGAAGGAGATATCTGTTACCCATCAGACAGGCAGGCATACAACGGCATTTTCAGCTATGTTCAGGCTTTCATTCGGAGGATATATCATTGATACACCAGGGATTAAAGGTTTCGGCATGCTTGGGATGGAGCCATGGGAAATATCCCATTACTTCCCTGAAATCTTCAAAATGTCAAAAAAATGTACCTACAGCAACTGTTCTCATACACATGAGCCGGGATGTGCCGTTAAGGAAGCCCTGGAACAAGAGGAAATAGCCTCCAGCCGGTATATCAGTTACCTGGGACTTCTGGAAGGGGATGACAAGTACAGAAAACCGTATTAATTCCTGCTGATCCTGGTAACAATCCAAAAGCTGTATTAAATCCATATTCGTAATTGAATTGAAGTTAACATTTGACTTTTGTGGTACAAGAACAGACTAATGCTGACACAGTCATACAACATGATCAGAATTCAGGATCTGTTAAAGGTATTTTTTGGTCGCAGGAAGTAAGAAGTCATATAATCCACTGGTGAATGTTCATCATGAAACATACAGTCGTTGCACTTACAGGTGAGGTTATATTCTAAAACGCTAAAAATAAATGCCTCATTTTCAGCAACTACTGTTCGGGATGAAAATGCCTGTAAACTATTTCTGCTTTTGATTTTCCAACGTGTTGAGCTACAGTATCTTTATCAGCATTTTGGAGATTTTTGACTGATTTAAAGATAGTCAGAAGTTTTGTGGCAGTCTGTTCACCTATTCCTTTAATATCATGCAGCTCCGACCGGGTCACGCTTTTCGACCGCTTATTCCGGTGAAAAGAAATCCCAAATCGGTGTGCCTCATCCCTTATCTGCTGTATAATCTTCAGGCTTTCAGAGTTTTTATTAATATACACAGGAACGGAATCATCAGGAAAATAGATTTCTTCAAGGCGTTTTGCTATGCCTATAATGGATACTTTACCCCTTAGATTCAGTTTTTCAAGAGCTGAAACAGCCGACGAAAGCTGCCCTTTTCCACCGTCGACCACCACAAGTTGGGGCAACTGTTTGTTCTCCTCGGTTAACCTTTTGTACCGCCGATAGACAACTTCTTCCATAGAGGCAAAATCATTCGGACCTTCCACCGTTTTTATATTATAATGCCTGTATTCCTTTTTAAGCGGCCTGGTATTATGAAAGACAACACAAGCTGCTACTGGATTGGATCCCTGCAGGTTACTATTGTCGAAGCACTCAATCCTTACAGGAGGTACAGGGAGCTGAAGATCCTTTTGGAGGGTGTTAAGGATCCTCTCATCGCGCAGTTTAGGATTCTTAAGTACAAATTGTTTCTCCTTTTCAAGCCTGAAATATTTTGCATTTCTTGCTGACAAATCCAGTAGTTTTTTCTTTTCCCCTCTTACGGGCACTTTAAAATCAACATCATTTAATTTAAGTTCAGGTAAAAAGGGGACAAGGATTTCTTTTGCATTGCTAAATATTTTTTGCCTGATGTCAGCAATCCCTGCAAGCAGAAGGTCTTCTTCTGATTCTTCAAGAATTTTTTGAATTTCCAGGGTATATGTTTGAATAATGGCTCCTTTTATAACTTTTAAATAGTTGATGTATGCAAACCGGGAATCCTGTTCGATTGTAAATACGTCAACGTCGGTAATTGTAGGAGAAACGATAGTTGACTTGCTTTGGTATCTTTTAAGTGAATCAAGTTTAACTTTTAATTCCTGCGCTTCTTCGAAATTCAGCGATTCAGCCATTGCTTTCATCCGTTCTTCCAGATGACGAATAACGCCTGATATATTTCCCTTCAGGATATTTACAATATCATTGATCCCTTCATTATATTTATCAGCACTGATCAAACCTTCGCACGGACCTTTGCAATTACCAATATGATATTCCAGGCAGACTTTATATTTTCCCGAACGTATATTTTCGTCGGTTAAATTGTAGTTACAGGTGCGTAATTTATATTCTGATTTAAACAGCTCAAGAAGAGTTCGTACAGTATAAACAGATGTATAAGGCCCGAAGTACCTGGAGCCGTCCCTGATAAGGGTCCGGGTTTGAAATACCCTTGGAAAAGGTTCATTTTTAATGCATATCCAGGGGTATGTTTTATCATCTTTTAGCCTGATATTATATCGGGGCTGGTACTTTTTGATCAGGTTATTTTCCAGTAAAAGAGCATCCTGTTCAGTTTGTACTACCATATATTTGATGTCGGTAATATTTCTTACAAGCATGGAAGTCTTACGGTTCTCATGCTGTTTCGAGAAATAGGAATTAACCCTTTTCTTTAGGTTGAGTGCCTTTCCTATATAAATAATTTTACCCTCATCATCAAAAAATTGATAAATTCCAGGCTTCCCCGGCAGCACAGCAATCAGGTTTTTCAGATAATCAATATTACTATTTTGTGTAGAATATTTCACCTGGACGATTTACATCAAGGAAAAAATTATTATTTAATAGGTTACTAAAATTTGTGGATTATATTGCCTGATAAGGTTTTTATGTTCGTTTTGAATAAAAGCCAGATCACAAATATAACTCAGGTATATATCCTGAACCCCCACCTTTTTAATAAGGTTAAGCACCGCATGGGTAGTACCACCGGTTGCCAGCAAATCATCGTGAATAAGCAACACATCATCCGGTGAAAGAGCATCACGATGGATTTCTATAGTATCTGCACCATATTCAAGTTGGTAGGTTTCTGCAATTTTCTCTGCAGGAAGTTTCCCTTTTTTTCTTACTGGTACGAAACCAGCATTGAGCTCACAGGCAATCGCACCTCCCAGGATAAAGCCACGCGATTCAATTCCCAATACCTTAGTAACTTTCTTGTCCCGGAACTCTTCCACAATTGTTTTTGCAACATATTTTAATGCTTCAGGTTCCTTCAGCAGGGTGGTTATATCTTTAAAACTAATACCTTTTGAAGGAAAGTCAGGTATCTCCCTTATTTTACTTTTTAAATCCATTTTTTAATATTTGGTTTTTGTTCCACGTGAAACACTTTTATCTTCCCAGCAAAATTAATAAAACATTTATATCGGAAGGGGAGACCCCTGATATCCTTTTTGCCTGTCCAATTGTTTTTGGATTCATTCTTGAAAGCTTTTGCCGGGCTTCCGTGGATATGGAATTAAGTTGATTATAATCAAATTTATTTTCTATGATAATATTCTCAAACCGGTCCAGTTTCTCAGCAAGTAATTTTTCCCTGCTTATATATCCATCGTACTTAATAGATATTTCTGCCCCCTGTACAATTTCCATCCATCGCTGCTCAGGAACCCTCTTAAGAAACGATTTAAACGGGCCAACGGCCTCCACCAGATCAAATATTGAAATCTGAGGCCTTAATATTAAGTCATTTAACTTCACTCCCTGCTTCAATTCTGATGTTCCTTTACTTGTAAGTAACTGATTTACAGCGCTTGGCTTAATACTAAATTGTCTCGTAAACGCAATAATATCAGCAATTAAGGACGATTTTTCCTCTAATAATTTTATTCTTTCTGCAGAAGCAAGCCCCAGTCCGTAAGCTTTAGGTGTCAACCGGGCATCCGCATTGTCCTGCCTGAGTAAAATTCTGTACTCTGCCCGGCTGGTGAACATCCTGTAAGGTTCATCAACTCCTTTGGTCACCAGATCATCGATAAGAACCCCAATATATGCTTCATCTCTTTTCAAAATAAATTCCTGGTTGCTGGTCTGACTTTTCAGGTGTGCATTAATACCCGCCATCAATCCCTGGGCTGCTGCTTCCTCATATCCGGTGGTACCGTTTATCTGACCGGCAAAAAAAAGGTTGCTGATGATATTTGTTTCAAGCGTACCTTTAAGTTGAGTAGGATCGAAATAATCATATTCAATGGCGTAACCCGGCCTGAAAATTTTTGCATTTTCAAGTCCCGGAATTTTTCTGAGCGCACGATATTGCACTTCCCATGGAAGCGAGGATGAAAATCCGTTCAGATAATACTCCACTGTAGATTCCCCCTCAGGTTCAAGAAACAACTGGTGTTTCTGTTTCTCAGCAAAAGTTACAAGCTTCGATTCTATACTGGGGCAATATCTGGGGCCTGTGCTTTGAATTGTTCCGTCAAACATAGGTGAAAACTCAAAACCCAGTTCAAGCTCTTTATGAACCTCAGGATTCGTATATGTTATCCAGCATGATCTTTGTTTGAGTTCAGATTCCGTACCGGGCAGATATGAGAACTTAAAATGCCCTGAATCGCCCTTCTGTTCTGCCAGCGATGAAAAATCGATTGTTCTTCCATCAATCCTCACAGGGGTACCAGTTTTTAATCTCCCTGTTTTAAACCCTGCATCAAGTAATTGTTCTGAAATATGATAGCTGGCAGCCTCTCCGATACGTCCTCCTTTCATTTGAGCAGAACCTACATGAATCAGTCCGTTAAGAAAGGTGCCATTGGTAAGTACAACCGTGTTTGAACGAAAATCAACTCCTATTTTGGTTCTTACCCCTTTTACCTGCCTATTTTCAATTATGAGCGATACAACAGCATCCTGCCATAAATCCAGATTATCGGTTGACTCAAGTACCGACCGCCACATTTCAGTAAACCGCATTCGGTCGTTCTGTGCCCTGGGACTCCACATGGCAGGTCCTTTTGATAAATTTAACATCCGGAACTGGATGGTAGTTTTATCAGAGATAATACCTGAATACCCCCCCAGTGCGTCAATCTCACGTACAATCTGACCTTTGGCTATCCCGCCCATTGCAGGATTACACGACATCTGGGCGTACTTCGTCATGTCCATTGTAATAAGCAATGTCCTTGATCCCAAATTAGCCGCTGCAGCGGCAGCTTCACACCCTGCATGCCCTCCGCCTACAACAATAACATCATATTTAAAAATCATATTTCTTCCTTATCAAAATCTATTCCTTTAAGATAAAAAGATTCTTTATCCCTCATCAGCTTCTTTTCCTTCTCCGTTTTATCTTTATATCCGGCAAGATGTAACACTCCATGAAAAATTACCCTGTACAGCTCCATTTTAAATGAAACGGCAAATATGGCAGCATTTTCCCGAATTCTGTCTGCGCTTATAAATAAGTCACCAGAAACAACGGAACCTTCACTATAGTCAAAAGTTATAATATCTGTAAAATAGTCATGCTGAAGGTACTCCCTGTTCATATTCAGCAAGTATGAATCGCTGCAGAATATAATGGATAACTCGCCTGGAACTTTCTGCTCAGTTTCAAGCAAAAAGTTAATATGCTTTTTTAATAACTTTTTATGTAGTCTGAATGGTTTGGTTTCTTCAAAAAATACTGAAATACCACTCAATGTAGTTCAATTTTAAATTCCACACATTTTCCTTTATCTTTGAATATCAAATTGTTACTAACAGTCCTAATGATATATATCCCTCTTCCTCTTTCTTTCCTGATATTCTCATCCTTTGTAGGATCAGGGATCATGTCATAATCGAAACCTTCTCCTTCATCCATCACCTCAACATTCAGACCGCTTTCCTGGCAATCCACAACAACGGAAACTTTTTTCTCTCTGGTATTTCTGTTACCGTGTTCTATGGAATTAATGACAGCTTCTGAAATGCATAGCAGAACCTTATTGAAAGACTCTTCAGGAAGTTGCTTGTCTTTATAAATATTACGCAAAAAAGATTCTACTTTTATCAACTCCTTCTTATCAGATTCTATATTGAGTATTTCACGGTTGTTGTTCATTTTGAATATTATTCATGTATTGCTTGTATTTGCTGTTATAAAAATTTTTCAGCTTGTGTGAATTCCTGTTCAGATACTCCAGTGAAGAATTATTCTTTTCAAGAAACTCAAAAAACTGAACTGGGTTACTATAAAAATCTTCTGCACTCCGGCTTTCACGTTCTTCTTCAAATTCGCGTTCCAACTCTGCTTTTTCTGCATCCAGCAAACGCCTGGTTATCAAATTTTGCCTGGTTATCATATCAGCGTTAACATTCCTGTTAAGTAACTGCCTTCTGTTTTGCTCTATAATATCATCAATCTGCTGCAGTGCCTTTTTAGCTTCACTGCCAACACCTCCTCCATTCATGATTTCGCGAAGCATCTGCTGCATCATTTCATGCTGCATCAGTGACTGACCCAGATTCTTGTTCATATCCTGAGAATTGCCATTTTTCATCTGATCAATCATTTGCTGCAGCTGTTGTTTTATGTTCTCCGATTGCTCCTTTAGCAAATTCATACCTGGCTTTCCCTGTCCCGGAGTATCACTCTCCTGATCGCCAGGCTGTGCATTTGCCATTTGCTGCTCCAGGTTGTCGAGAGCTTCATTTAATAAAAGGGCAAGGTTATTTGTAGCAGTCATAACATATTGCTGGCTTATACGTGCATTTGGGTATAATCCTTCGCCCATCTGATCGATAGCCTTATCAAGATTCATCTCCATGCCCAGCAGTTCATTGTTGATCATACTGTTAATAGCAGGTGTTCTTTTAGCCAGTGCATAAAGTGAATCCTTTACAATTCTGCTTTGATCCTTGATCCGCTTCTGCTGCATGTTGATATCACTCAGGGTGGGATCGACCGATTGTATACCTGACAATTTTGAAAGAACATCTTCCTGTTCGAAGGATAAATATACAAGGTTGCTCAAAATCTGTCTCAGGTTTGCAAGGTTTTCCATGTTTTGCTGCATGGTATTTGAATTCAGCATCTGTTGCATGGCAAAAGCAGTGTTTTTCATCTTCTCAGAGGTTTCCTTCATACCAGATCCTGCTTTCCTTCTGTTCTGCTTTTGAATTTCATTCCGGTTATTCTCCATGCCCTTTTTGATATCCTCTATTTCCTGCTCAAAATTGTCGAAGTTCATAGGTTTTTCCAGATCCTCATTCATTTGCAATGCATCATTCAACTGGTTTTGAAGCTGATTTAAATCCTGCTGATGCTGTTCAATATTTTTGTCGATATTCTCTAAATTCTTTTTGTCATTAACCTCCTCAGCCATTTTTTCCTCTTCAGAAGCCATTTTCTCCATCTGATCGATCACCTGCTGAAGATTTTGTTCCACCTTCATTTTACGCAACATTTCAAGGTTCCTGTCGAGTTGTTTTTGAAGATCTTCATAAGAAAAATTCATTTGTTCAGTAAGCTGATTCAACTTTTTACTGTCGAATTCCTGGGCCAGTTTCTGAAATTCTTCCAGCAATTTCTTCAACTCATCTGTGAATACCTCTTCGAGCAAAGCTTCAATCTGCTTTTGTTTTTCAACAATCTGCTCATTTTGCTGATTAAAGGAATTCATATAGTTATTCAGCTTCTGATTGTCGTCTTTTATCCGTTCATACAATTGTTCAAGCTGACTCTGCTTCGATAGAATCTCATTAACCATTTGTGATTTCTCCCAGTCGGAAACATTCGTATCCATATTCTTTAACCTCAGGTTTTGCAAATCTTTCTGAATATCCTTTGCCAGCTTTTCACTTTGCTCAAGCATATTTTCAAGTTTCTCAAAGTGTTCCTTTTCACCTGCAGCTATTTCCTCCATGTTTGGAATATGAAATACAAAATGATCGGATGTTGTAGTTTTATACTGGTTGATTACATCATTATCTGTAACAGAAAAATAGTAAGAAACAGATTCACCTGTTGTTTGAAGATCCGCAAAATCAAAACTGAAATAAAATTCCTGGTCCGTCAGATTTTTAACAAAAGGAATGGCTATAGCTGAATCATTCTGACTTACATTAAAATGAAAATCCAATCCTGTAAAACCATAATCGTCACCGATAAAACCTTTGAAAAAGAACCTTGTCATTTTCAATGAATCCTGGTATCTCACTACCTTTATTTCAGGATAAAAGTCGGGTATTACATCCACCGAATAGGATAGTGCCAGATAGGGTTCAGTTACATCATTTTTGATATATACATGATAGGGAGAAGTTTTTAAAAACCTGTGAAAAACATGAAACTCCGGACCTTCATGCACAGCCCCAACGAATACCGAATCTGCCAGCCTTAAATATAAAGTATCGATATCTATTCCCTGAAACTTCCATTCTACCTGAGTTCCGTTTGGTACCTGCAAATCGCCTGTATTTTCAAATTGTTGTGAAGGCAACCCTGTATAAGACGGAGGAATGATTTCAACATTAAAGGTATGAATACCTGGCTTAGGCAATAACTGTAGAAAATAGCTGTCAGACCTGTGTTTTAAATCGGTAAAATAAAAGGAAACAGGATTGATAACTGATGCCATTTCAAACTCAAAATGACCAGGAGAGGTACTTTTCATCAGGTAATTGCTTCCTTCTATATTAATATAAGCAACCTGTGGCAGTTCATTTCCCCTGGATTCTGCCATTATTTTATAGGCATCGCCTTTTGTCACCTTTAACTGCTGGTTAACAAGATGAAAAGTAAAGGGAGCCGGCTTAACAAAATGGGTATTGTACTGAACGATCCGACCAGGAGCTGTAAGAAATACTGATTTGTTCACAAAGTAAATCCCGGCAGTGACCAGAAGGCTTGTAAGAAAATAAAACAACACCAGCCGCAGGTTTTTAAATTGAACTGCCTGCCTGAAATCAAATACATCCAGTTCATGTATTTTTTGGTCAATGCTGGCAAAAAGAATCTCCTGCGACATGTTGCTGTCTTTGATTTCAGCCAGTTCTATTATATTTACAAGCTTATCTTTGATCTCAGAGAAATGTTTTCTTATGACTGCCGCACTCGTTTTTGAATCAATAGGTTTCAGAATATGTACAAGCTTCAGCAGAGGTATCAAAATAAATTGAACACCCAGCAATCCACCGAAAATAATGAAACCAAAAAACAGCAGCTTCCTGATATCAGTTGAAAGGTAAATAAAATACTCTATTAGGGAAAATATTGTAAATAAGGCAAGTAAGAAAAAGAATGTAAGAATAATTCCCTTCAGAAGTTTAAATGTATAATACCGGAACCTGAAATGATTGAGCTTATTAACAAGTATGTTGAAATTGTTTGTCATCTTTTTCTATTTTCTTACATCACAAGCTGTTATAAAAACCCCATTTTGTTAGTAATTGTTTTTAAAACAGATGAAAAAACAAAAATAATCTTTTGGTTTAATATTTTGTTTTTTCCTTTCCTTCCTGATATAATAAAATCCTTGAATCCTCAAAATGTTTACTTACAAAAGTGCATACAATATTTCCACAGGTTTTAAACCTGTTCACAATTTGAAAAAATCTGACGTTAGGTTATAAACAGATGTTAACAAAAATAATTATAGCATTGGAATTTAAATAATTATTCGAATCAATGATGTTTGTATTTTGGTAGTTTTGCAGTGGATGCTATTTTTACAACTTCTTAAAAAATGAAATGAACAGGTATGAACAGGCTTTTATTAAATACATTTATTTTAAATTTATAAATCAATACTATTAATAATAAATCATTGAAAATACTTTTTGTAGAAGATAATGTATTAAACCAAAAGGTGGTCACCTTTCACCTTCGAAAATATAATTTCGAGGTTGTCTGTGTTACCAACTGGCGTGAGGCTATGGAAGAGGTTAAAAATACTCCTCCTGATTTAATTCTGATGGATATTATGCTTCCTGAGAAAAATGGTTTTGAAATTACTTCAGAAATCAGAGAATTTGAGAAAAATTCAGGGAAATCTGAACGGATACCTATTATTGCACTGACAGCAAATACCCTTGACAATGATAAGGACAAGTGCATAGAGGCCGGAATGAACGATTATTTACCTAAACCCTTTTCTCCAGATGAACTATACAGTATCATCGAACAGTTTATTAAAGAAATAAATGAGTGAGGATATTGATATAAGAGGCAACAAGTATCCTGATCATGACAGGGAACTGGATAATAAACTTCGGCCCCTGCGTTTCCATGATTTTAAAGGGCAAAAGCAGATTGTTGAAAACCTTGGGATTTTTGTAAAAGCAGCTTCTATGCGTGGTGAAGCCCTTGATCATGTCTTGCTCCATGGGCCACCAGGACTTGGAAAAACAACTTTATCGCATATTATTGCAAATGAACTGGGTGTTGGTATTAAAATTACTTCAGGCCCCGTACTTGATAAACCCGGCGACCTTGCAGGATTGTTAACCAACCTCGAAGAAAGAGATGTGCTGTTTATCGATGAAATCCACAGGTTGTCGCCAGTAGTAGAGGAATATCTTTATTCAGCAATGGAAGATTTCCGTATCGATATCATGATTGATAAAGGGCCCAGTGCACGTTCCATACAGCTGGAACTTCACCCTTTTACGCTGATAGGTGCCACCACCCGTTCAGGTTTGCTTACTTCCCCCTTGCGTGCAAGGTTTGGTATCAATTCACATCTTGAATATTACGACAGCACCATTTTAACTTCCATAGTTACTCGTTCGGCCAGAATCCTTGATGTTGAAATCAGTGATGATGCTGCAGTTGAAATAGCAGGCAGAAGTAGAGGCACCCCTCGTATTGTAAATTCATTGCTTCGCCGGGTTCGTGATTTTGCACAGGTAAAAGGTGATGGCAAAATAGATATTGCCATTACTAAAACCGCCCTTCAGGCAATGAACATCGATCAGCATGGGCTCGATGAAATGGATAACCGGATACTGCTTTGTATAATTGATAAATTCAAAGGCGGACCGGTTGGGATATCAACCATTGCCACTGCTGTTGGGGAAGACCCCGGAACCATTGAGGAGGTATATGAACCATTTCTGATCAAGGAAGGCTTTATAAAGCGTACGCCCCGAGGAAGGGAGGCAACTGCCAGTGCGTATAAACATCTTGGAAGAATTAATTACAGGGAAAACCCCGGTACACCTACATTATTTTGATTCCACCAGTTTTATTTCAAAAATGCGCGGCCACCACTTACCTGTAACAAACAGGCGGTCGGCATCATGGTCATAGGCAATTCCATTCAAATAATCCACTGTGTCAGCAGGGTTTTTGTACATATTTAAAATGCCTGTAAGATTAATTTCAGACAATACTTTACCTGTTTCAGGTTCAATCTGTACAATGATGTTGGTGGTATAAACATTGGCATATATGGTTTTATTGATATACTCCAGTTCGTTAAGGTAATTCACTATACCGATATGATTGGCAACCTGTACCTTCCGGATTTCTGAAAAATCAGCAGGATCAAGCCATATCAGCTCCTGGGTGCCATTACTCATAATAAGATGTGTTCCGTCATTTGTTAGTCCCCAGCCTTCTTTTGAACGGTACTCAAAGCTGTCGGCAACAGAAAAGTCATCGAGGTTATAAATAAAACCTTTTTGTTCACGATAGGTAAGCTGGTAAATTTTATCATCCAGTATGGTGATTCCCTCGCCGAAATATGTATTGGCAAGCTTATGTTCCAGGGCTACCTGACCTGTTCTCAGGTTGTACTTGTATAGTCCTGAAGATCCATATTCTCCTGTACCTTCATAAATATACCCGTTATGAAACTCAAACCCCTGGGTGTAATATTCTGTATTATGAGGGTAATCTCTGACAGTAGTAAAAGTGTATTTATCAGGAGTAACATCAGAAAGAACATGAATCGAAACCTGCCGCGTATTATTTACCCCATCGGTTTTTGTGGCAGTCACATTAAAATGATGTGTACCTATCTGATCAAGTGTAATATTATTTACTGTGAAATCCAGTTCGTCTGTTTCATGTATTAAATTACCCTTGAAAAAAAGCTTTACGTTGTCAATTTCCCCGTTTCTGATTTTTGTTTGCACTCTTACAGAAATTGTATTTCCGTAAATATAATTTTGGGCTGCGGGATTGATTGTAATGGTGCTGACGGGCTTCCTTGACCGTTTGTTCTGGCTTGAACAGGAAAATAAAAATACAAATATGCCCAGGATAAGGACAAGCAGAAAGAAAGGCTTTTTCATCATATATGCAGAATTTTTTGGTAAAACACCATTAACGGATTAAGGTTTTGAGCAATAAAATTAATTAAATAAACGAAGTAAAGCAATCATTCTTATCAGATGCAAATCAATACTATATTTGTCTGAAATTAATACCGCATTGAATCCTTTTAAAAAATTAGCAGGAGATACAGCCATTTATGGAATGAGCAGCATTGTCGGCCGTTTTTTAAATTGGGCACTGGCTCCTTATTATACATTTATATTCGGAACTGAAGATTTTGCTGTTGTTACCAACCTTTATGCCTATGTAGCATTCTTTCTTGTCTTTCTGACCTATGGTATGGAAACAGCCTATTTCCGGTTTGCATCAAAAAGCAAAGATCCTGAAATTGTATATTCTACCAGTCTGATATCTTTATTTTTTACCTCCATTTCGTTTATAATCCTTGCAGTTACTTTCAGCAGGCCCGTTGCCTCAATAATTGGTTATCCCGATTACCCGCAGTATATTGTATGGCTGGCAATCATTCTATGTATCGATGCGTTTACAGCCATTCCGTTTGCCAGGCTGAGGCTGAATAACCGCCCTGTGAAATTTGCCGTCATTAAACTTATAAATATTGCCTTTAATATTGGCTTCAACCTGTTTTTTCTTACAATCAGCCCCAAGATCTATGAAAGCAATCCCGATTCATTTATAAAATATGTCTATTCTCCTGATATAGGGGTTGGTTATGTTTTTATTTCCAATCTCCTTGCTTCGGCCATCATTCTGGTTTTACTGCTGCCCGAAATATTTAAAATAAAATTCCGGTTCAGTAAAGAATTGCTTATGCAGATGTTAAACTATGCATTTCCTATACTTATTGTTGGCATTGCAGGAATGGTGGATCAGAACATCGATAAAATATTGATTCCGTTTCTGGTTCCCGAAAGCCAGAACCCAATGCACCAACTGGGTGTATATGGCGCAAACTATAAACTGGCTGTGCTGATGAATATGTTCATACAGGCTTTCAGGTATGCCTTCGAACCTTTCTTTTTTTCACGTGAAAGATCAAAGGATGACCCCCGGGTTTATGCCGATATTATGAAATATTTTGTGGCATTTGGACTGATCATTTTCCTCGGAATGGTACTGTTTATCGACGTCATCAAAATTATTATAGACAGTGAATATCATGAAGGACTAAAAGTTGTTCCGCTTGTACTGATGGCAAACCTGTTCTTTGGAATTTACTTTGCCCTGTCCCTATGGTACAAACTTCTCGACATGACCCGCTATGGTGCATGGATTGCACTTACAGGAGCAGCTTTTTCACTGGTATTAAATTTTATGCTTATCCCGGTATGGGGATACATGGGATCAGCCATTGCCGTTCTTGTAAGTTATTTTATCATGATGGTCATATCTTATGTGCTTGGACAAAAATATTACCCCATTCCGTACGATCTGAGACATATTGGAGGCTATTTTATGGTATCAGTTGGAATCTATGCCGTTTCACTTTTTACGTCAGGGACAGAGGCTTTAATTAAGTATCCGGCTCACCTGGTCCTGTTGTTGATTTATGTAATTACAATATACAGACTTGAGGAAAAACAAATCAGCAAAATCTTCAAGCGAAAAAAACATAAATAACTGATTTTAATATCAAAAAGTATTATTTTTGCCGAGATGAAAGAAATGAACAGAACAACCATTGCACTTGCCAGTGATCATGCGGGTTATGAGAAAAAACAACTCATTATTCATTTTTTGGACGAAAATGGCATTCCCTATGTGGATTTCGGATGCTACTCAAACGAGAGTTGCGATTACCCTGATTATGCACATGCAATTGCAAAAGCTATCGATGGCGGTGAATATGAAACGGGAATTACCTTTTGCGGCAGCGGGCAGGGTATAAGTATTACAGCCAACAAGCATCAGCATGTAAGGTCAGGATTATGCTGGAATACAGAAATTGCAAAACTGGCAAAGGAGCATAACAATGCCAATATTTGTGCCATACCCGCGCGGTTTGTATCTGATGAAGAGGCACTTGAAATTGTAAAAGCCTTCTTGAATGCAGAATTTCAGGGGGGGCGGCATGCTGCAAGGATTGATAAAATTCCACTATATGAAAAATGTTGCTAAGTTTAAATGTTAGAAATTCTTAACTAAATAGATATGCTTTCCAATACGTGTAAATATGCTTTAAGAGCCCTCATATACCTGGGTAAATTTTCTTATGAGGAAAAAATGATTGGCATTAAGAAGATTTCTGAAGATTTGAATCTTTCATCGCCGTTCCTTGGTAAAATTCTCCAAAACCTTGTGAAGCAGAAATTGCTTGTGTCAACAAAAGGCCCTAACGGTGGATTCGCGCTGGCAAAATCAGCTTCCGAAATTACTTTATGGGATATCGTGACTAAAATTGACGGAGAAGAGTTTTTTACCAATTGCCTGATCAGGCTTGAACCATGTATAACTCATGATTCTACCAAACCCCTTTGTCCGGTTCATGCACAGTATGATCAACTCAGAAATGAGATTGCCAATTTTTATCAGGGAACTACCCTTGAAATAGTTGGCAAAGACATTGAAAAGTACGAAGATCTTGTAAAGATGTAGATTTTCAGGTAACAGATTCTAAAAATATTTTTCCCATTTTCTCTCTGAAATCAGGAAATGGAATACGATAATTGAGGCCAGTATTCCTGTGGTATTTGCCATAAAATCAAAAAAATTGCTGCTTCTCGTAGGAGAAATGATATGCTGCGTGGTTTCAAGGATAGCTGAAAGGATAATGGCAACAAGGGGAGCTACCAGCATATATTTTGTTTTCAGTTTTTTAAAGGGTACAAAAAGTAAAAGGCAGAAAATAAAAAAAAGGCCGAAATGGACCATTTTATCGAAATGTGGTATGGCAAAAAATGGCTTTTTTGGTAAGCTGGAGCTGGGGATAAACAATCCGTAAAAGATGATGGTTAACCAGATGATGGGTTTAACAAACAATTTAAGCATCATAAAAACCTGATTTTTTTTGCCGGCAATGTAATAAAAAAACAGTGGCAGGTATCTATATACATATTCCTTTTTGTCGTCAGAAGTGTTATTACTGCGATTTTTACAAAACAGTTAACAGCAGTCAAACAGGAAGGTTTCTTACTGCATTGAAGCTCGAAATCTCAAAAAGACAAAATTATATTTGGGGTGAAAAAATACGGACCATATATTTCGGTGGTGGTACCCCGTCTGTACTGACTCAAGCAGAACTCGCAGGAATCATGGATGTTCTGAATGCTCTTTTTCATATAGAAAAAGGTGCAGAAGTTACCTTTGAAGCCAATCCCGATGATCTGACATTCGACTACCTGCAGTCGCTGAAGAGGGCTGGAGTCAACCGGCTGAGCATTGGTATACAGTCATTTTTCGATATCCACCTACGGAAAATGAACCGCAGGCACGATTCAAAACAGGCAGTGCGTGCCATTGAAGATGCATTTGAGGCAGGTTTTGAAAACATCAGCACCGATCTGATTTATGGATTGCCGGGACTTACCCTGCAACAATGGGAGGAAAGCCTGCGGAAAATGTTCAGCCTTCCCGTTGCCCATCTGTCGGCTTACCACCTTACATACCATGAAGGGACGGCCTTTTACACATGGCTGAAAAAGGGGACATTAAAGGAACTTTCGGAGAATGAAAGTGTAAGGCAGTTTAATCTGCTGCTCGATGAATCGTCACGGGCAGGATATGAACAATACGAGATTTCGAATTTTGCACGTGATGAAATGTACTCCAGGCACAACATGGCTTACTGGACAGGTGAAAAATACCTGGGCCTGGGTCCCTCTGCCCATTCATTCAATGGTACATCCAGGCAGTGGAACATTGCCCACATCGATGCATACATGAAGTTACTGGAAACGGATGAAACTTTTTTTGAAAAAGAACAGCTGTCTGAACAGGAAGCTTTTAACGAATATATACTGACTCATATCCGGACAAAATGGGGAATCAGCCTCGAAGAAATTCAAAAAAGGTTTGGCAGAAAGCATGTTGAGGGGGTAATCCGTGAGGCAGAAAAACATATCGCATCCGGAAAAATGATGAAGCACAATGAGGTTCTAAAACTTACCCGCGAAGGCCTTTTTGTATCTGATGATCTGATGACAGGCTTTATGATGGTCTGATTGATAAGCTCTTTGGTATTGATTAAATATTGTTAATCCGCATGGCGTCTGTAACAAAAATTTTATCTTAGCGGGTCTTAAAAAATGAAGATGTTTGTAAAGATTGTAAATGAATCGAATAATCCGTTGCCACATTACAGTACCGAAATGTCGGCCGGGATGGATATACGTGCATTTGTTGAAGAGCCGGTTGTTTTGAAGCCGTTTGAAAGGAAACTTGTTCCTACAGGTCTGTATATTGAGCTTCCAAAGGGATTTGAGGCTCAGATCAGGCCCCGCAGCGGGCTTGCACTTAAAAAGGGAATAACTGTTCTGAATACTCCAGGCACAATTGATGCCGATTACCGGGGAGAAATAAGGGTTATTCTGATTAATCTTTCGAACGAGGATTTTGTTATTGAAAACGGTGAAAGAATTTGCCAGATGGTGATTGCAGCGCATGAAACCGTGGAATGGAATTTGGTAGAGGAACTCAATTCCACCCAAAGAGGTGCAGGTGGCTTTGGCCACACAGGTAAAAATTAAACGAATGAAGAAAAATATAAAAAGGTGGTTGATGGTTGCCCTGTTGCCAGGGTTTATGTTTGCCTGTTCGGGAACAAAATCAGTGGCGCAGGTCGAAACAATACCCGAAGTAACGATCGACGAAAAGGAGCTTGGGCTTGAAGAGCAAAAGAAGATGGAGTTTGAATACCTGTTTGTGGAAGCACTCAGGGAAAAAGCCCTTGGCAACCCTCAGAAAGCAATTCAGTATCTGTCAGGATGCCTCGAGATCGACCCGAACTCAGGAGCTGCTATGTACGAACTTGCTACCATACATGCTGAAAACAATGATCTTACAAGTGCCACCTTATTGCTTGAGAAAGCACTCTCAGTCAATCCTGAAAATAAATGGTACAATATGATGCTGGCACAGATATACCAGCAAACGAGACGCTTTAGCGATGCCGCCGGCATTTACGATAAACTGTTGATAAAAGATCCAGAGAATCTTGAATTCCTGTATATGAAAGCTGCACTGCTTTCAACAACGGGAAAGGTCGATGAAGCCATTGAGGCACTGAACAAACTTGAAAACAAGGTAGGGATCAATGAACAGATTACCCTCGAAAAACAGCAGTTGTACCTGCGCGACGGCAAAGTGAAGGATGCTTTCAGGGAGATTGAAAAACTGATTGAAACCGATCCGCAGGAACCAAAATACTATGGCCTTCTTGCCGATTTGTACCAAAATACCGGCGATACGGCCAACGCGCTGAAATACTATCGCAAAATACAGGAACTCGACCCTGGTAATGGTTTTGTCCATTTCTCACTGGCAAACTTTCACCTTCAGAATGGCGATCCTGATAAAGCCTTCGAAGAAACAAAAAAAGGTTTCCTGAACCAGGAGGTTGATATTCAGACCAAGCTGCAGCTTTACCTGATGCTCACAGGCAATCCTTCACAACCTTCCCTCAAACCTGAGCAGGAGGAGGAGCTGGTGAACCTGCTTACGGAGGCACATCCCGATGAACACCTGGTTTATACAGTCAGGGCAGAAACTCTTTTAAAGCAGGGCAAACTTGCTGAAGCTCGTACTGAAATTCTGAAAGCTCTGGAAGTCGAACCCAATGATTACATGCTGTGGGAACGGGTGCTGTTTATCGACAATGACCTGCAGGAATGGGAAAGCCTGCGCAGCCACAGTGCAGAAGCTATCGAACTGTTCCCTAACCAGCCACAGGTTTATTTTCTCAATGCCATTGCCTGTGTACAGCTTGCAAAATATGAGGAGGCACTGACAGTAGCCGATGAAGGCATGATGTATGTTGTCGACAACAAGAGAATGGAAGGCCAGTTCCTCATGCTGAAAGGCGAATCGCTTTATAAACTGGGAAAGGAACAGGAAGCTTTTAAAATCTTTGATGAATCTGTTATGCTTGATCCCGACAACTACATCGCCTTGAACAACTATGCATATTATCTTTCACTTACTGGCAAGGATCTGGATAAGGCAGAAAAAATGAGCGGTAAAGTGATAGAAAGGTTTCCCGACAACTCTACATACCTCGATACCTACGCATGGGTACTGTTCAAAAAAGGGGAATATAAACTTGCAAGGTTTTATATGGAATCAGCCTTAAAGTACGGTGGTGAAGATAATTCAACTTTACTGGAACATTATGGCGACATCCTTTACAAGCTTCAGCAAACCGATGAAGCACTGAAATACTGGCAGAAAGCCAGGGATATGGGTGAAGTTTCTGAAGTGCTCCATAAAAAAATAAACGAACGCAAATACCTTGAGGAGTAGATCAGGATGACAGGATTCCGGAAAACATACATCATAAAAATAATCTTATTGTTTGTTATAACTGTAGTTGTTTCATCTTGCCGGACGGCCCGTGATGTTTCGTCGGAAAGAATCAGGGCTATATCAGCCGAAAAACTTTTAAAGCAGGTTGAAGAGCATGCATTCGATTTTACCGACCTTACAGTACGGAGGATCAATGTGCAGTTTGAAAACGAAGGCATAAAAACAAACTTTCGTGCTAGCCTGCGGGCTTCTCAAAATGAGAAGGTAATGGCCTCCTTCAGCAAGCTGAACATTCCGGTAGGCAGGGTATTATTGACCCCTGACAGCGTAAGGTTTGTAAATTTTATTGAGAAAAATTATTTTGAAGGAGATTATTCCTACCTGGCCGGCATATTGAATTTTGACATTACCTTTGATATGGTGCAGGCTATCATTTCGAATCCTGTAAAAAGTGGTGCAATCACCTCCGAAATGCTGCGTCAGTATGACTCTAAAGTGGAAAACGGGAAATATGTACTCCTGAATAACAGCCTGAACAGTTCCCGGGCTTCTGAAGGCAAACGTTATACTGTCAGGAACAAAAGTACCTATAATGGTGCAGAAAAAGGAAGTATGGTACTCCAGAAGATGGTGTTTCATCCACGGAGCTATGTTCTTGAAAGGCTCGAAATAAACGACCCTGCGGAAGACAGAAGGATGGAGGTTAACTTCAGCGATTTCGTGAAGATCGATCAGTATGAATACCCAGGGGAGATAGATATCAGGATGGTTGAGGATAACGAAGTCACCGCATTGAATATTAAGATGCGTGGATTTTCAACTGAAAAGGTCGATTCACTGGAACTTGCCATACCTGAAAGGTATCAGCGGATCAGGATGAGGAGGTAATCCAGAATCATTTTTAAAAGGACTATAAACTAAATGAGGTGAACAGAATAATTGGCTTCAGTCATATTAACAATACTTTCCCACACCTCCTTAACCGGGCCTTTTGGCTTATGATGGTTTTCCTGTTGTCTACCCCTGTTTTTTTGAATGCACAATCCATTTCCGACCTGCAGCAAAAAAAACAGAATGCCGCCAAAGAAATTGAACTTACAACCAAACTTTTAAACCAGGCACAACAGCAGGAGAAAGCTTCAATTAACCGGCTGCAGCTGATAAACAACAACATCAGCCAAAGGAACGAACTCATAGGCAGCCTTAATGGGGAGGTCAGACTTTACCAGGGGTTTATAGCCGATAACCGGCTGGTCATAGACATGCTTCAAAACGATTTTGAAAAAATGAAGGCCGAATATGCCGAGCTGATCAGGCTGAGTTATATCAGTAAAAACACCGGAAACTACCTGCTGTTCCTGCTTTCATCAGAAAATTTTAACCAGGCATACAGGCGGATGCTTTACATGCGCAGGTATACAGCCATCCGTAATAACCAGCTGCAGGCCATGAATGCAGTGCAGCAGCTCCTGAATGAAAAGGTGGAACAACTTGAGCAGTATACCCAGACCCGCCGTCAGCTGCTGGCGGAAGCACAGGCAGAGGCACAAAAGCTTCAGCAGGAAAAGAACAGCCAGAACCAGGAAGTGCAGAAGCTGAAATCGCAGCAACGTGATTTGCGCCAGAAACTGGAACAGCAGCGTCGTGCTGAACAGCAGCTTGAACGGGAAATCCAGAAAATTATAGAAGAAGAGGCCAGTAAAAACCGCAAGGCAGGAGCTCCTGCTTTCGCACTTACTCCGGAGCAGAAACTGATAGGCGACAACTTTGAACAAAATAAATTGCGGCTGCCATGGCCTGTTGAAAGGGGTATCATTACCGAGAAGTTTGGTATTCACAGGCATGCCGTTCTTCAGAATGTACAGGTGCGCAGTAACGGCATAAGCATTACTACCGAATCTGGTGCCAGGGCACGTGCCGTGTTCAACGGTGAAGTAAGCCGGGTGTTCGGAATCACTGGAGGCAACTCTGCAGTGATAATAAGGCATGGCAACTACCTGACAGTATATTCCAATTTGCGCGAAGTGACCGTTAAAACCGGTGATAAGATTTCTGTCCGCCAGATTATCGGAACCATATACACCGATTCAGACGATGGCAAAACCATCCTGAAATTCCAGATCTGGAAAGAAAACCAGAAGCTTAATCCTGAAGAATGGCTGGGTAAATAATGACAGCCAGGAATTTAAGCGATCCATGCGGGGCGGACATAAAAATAGTTACACGTGGAACCTGTGGTTCAATGACCATGAATCTCCGGCAAATCCTGAACAGCATAAAAGTTTCTCAGCCGGGGCCCCTTCCTAAAAACAACAGTTAGCAGGATCAATTTATTTATTGATTATATTTGCTTAACCTGTAACTGATCTAAATCAATTCCCTAATGGCAGTTGAAGTATCTTTTAAAAATCCCGGAAAAAATCTGGAGTGGCTTGTAAAGCAGTTCCTGTTTATTAGTTTCGATGGAAAAAGTGAAGTGCTTGATAAGTTTATCCCCCGTGATGATATCTCACTGGTTTTCCATTTCAATACGCCCCCATATATGCTGAAACCTGTTGAAGGTCTGCTGCCGGCATATTTTATAGCCCCCGTGATAACCAAGGCAAACCTTATGCGCATCAGTAAAAAAAATGAAACTCTCGTGGTTACATGCAAGCCTGCAGTGTTCTCCCGGATTTTCAATATCAGCCTGGCACCGGGGCCTCATATGTACCTTCCGCTGCCGGAAACTCCATTTCATAACCTTTGGCAGGAACTGACCCGGATAAATAATATGGAGGACTGGGTCGCTTTGTTTGAGAAATTCGTTTACGATATATTTCCCGGTACATATGTTCCTGATGAAGTTGACACATTCTATGAAAAAATTCTCACAGGAGGTTTTAATATCCCGGTAACCGTGCTTGAAAAAAGTCTTGCAGTCAGTGAACGTACCATTCAGCGGCAATTTAAATCGCGGATCGGAGTCTGCCCTAAAACACTTGCCAGGATTGTCCGGGTAAATTATCTCTGGAAAAAGCTGAATAACAAAGGACCAGTAGATTATCAGAATGTGGTTTTCGATGGAAATTACTTCGATCAGACACATTTTATTAAAGATTTCAAAGAGATCACGGATGAAACCCCGGGTCGTTTTTTTAAGCGTGACCTGCAATATGTCAAAATCCTTTCCGGAAAAAAAGACTGATTCATTGGTGGTTTAGTTGTCGGATTTTTACTATCAGATCAGGCTAAAATGCAGTTGCTTTAGGTTCCAAAACCTGAATAAATTGTATTTACCATGAAAATTTTTATTTGTTTATCAATTGCTGTTGTTTTGACCTTTTGGTTTGCACAGAATGAATGTATGGCACAGGTCATCAGCCCGAAACGAACAGCCAAAGAACAGGGAACCAACCGTGTTAATTCTAAAATTGAAGGAGGTATCGATGCCGGGTTTAATAAAATTGAAGAAGGAATTGGCGGATTATTGAAAAAGAAAAAACAAAATGCGGATGAAACCAGCCAGCCTGAAGATCAGAATGAAGATGAACCTGAAGATAATGAACCCCTGGATGAACCGGCTGTCCGATCGCAAAACCAGCAACCAAAACTGGTAAGCGTTACACAATATGATTTTGTTCCGGGAGACAAGGTACTTTATTTCGAGGATTTTTCACAGGATGCCATAGGGGATTTTCCGGCACTCTGGACTTCCAACGGTGGAGGAGAGGTTAAAACTGTAAATATTGCCCCCGGCAACTGGTTTCACATGAATGGTGAAGATGCAGTGTACTGTTACACCAGGCAACTTGAGTTCCCCGAAAACTTCATTATCGAATTTGATATCATTCCTGATGAAGAATATCATTATGGTATACAATTTTCGCTTTATAATGACTACCCTGATGCAGCAAAGGAACTGAATAATGACCTTTATCCGGGTGAAGGTGGGCTTCATGTGCGGCTTAAACCTGATGGCTGGGAAACCAGGGGATACCGCAACGAGGATAATGCTGACAATTTTGATGGCCAGGCTACTAAAAATCCTGTTTTAAAGGAGCAGCTTAATCATGTCATCATGTGGATACAGAAGCGGAGGGTCAGGATTTACCATCAGGGTGCCAAAGTTCTTGATGTACCTACAAACATTCACCAGAATACCACTTTCAACAGGTTCAGGTTCTCGGGATGGGACGCTTACAGTCAACCCATGATCTCCAATTTTAAAATTACCACTGCATCGCCCGATACCCGAAGTAAGTTAATAACGGAAGGAAAACTTGTAACCTATGGTATTACTTTCGATGTTAACAAAGCCGATATAAAACCTGAATCGTATGGGACACTTAAAAGCATTGCCGACGTGCTGAAGGAAAATGCATCGGTCCGTGTAACCATTACAGGTCACACCGACAGCGATGGTGACGATTCCCTGAACCTCGAACTTTCAAAACGCCGTGCCGAAGCGGTACGAAATGAACTGTCCAAAGCATTCGGAATTGAGGCCTCTCGTATGGAAACTCAGGGAGCCGGGGAATCAAAACCTGTAGCTCCAAACGATACTCCAGCCAACAAGGCTCAGAACCGCCGGGTGGAATTCATCAAATTATAACAGAGTACTCCCATAGCGGATTTTTCTGCCCGCATATTATGATGTGTAAACACTAAAAAATGATATAAGATGAAAAAAATTGCATTACTGATCGTCCTTTTTTCGTGCACAATATTTCTGAAGGCACAGGATTGTACCCTGTATTTTCCTTCCGAAGAAGGAGCCGAACTTGGGTATACTTATTATTCCAAGCCCGGAAAGGCAGAATCATCCTCAAAAATGAAAATTACCCGCAAGGACCTGTCTGACGGAAAACTTAAAATGGACATTGCTGCTGAAACATTCGATGCAAAAGGCAAGTCAGCCCTGGCATTCAATTATGCCGTGTGGTGCGATGGCGAAAATTTCTGCATCGATATGAGAAGCGCACTGGGCAGTATGAACCTTACTGAACTTGAAGGGTTCAAAATTGAAACTACCGACATGCAGTTTCCTGCTAAAATGGCTGCCGGACAGACACTAAAAGATGCCTCCATTCAGCTTTCACTTGAAGGACCTGTACCTATGAATATGGTTACCAACATCACAAACCGGAAGGTGGAAAGCAAGGAATCAGTCACTACACCAGCCGGAACATTCGATTGCTATAAAATTTCCTACGACATGTTTTCCAAGGTTTCTATTGTTAAAACCGAAGGACGTGTTGTTGAATGGTATGCTCCAAATGTAGGTATGGTCCGTTCAGAAACCTACAATAAAAAAGACAAACCACTGGGCTTTAACGAGCTTACCAGTTTAAAATAAACGCCATAACACATTGATGTTGTCAGATACCTGACCTTATTGCAGGTCATTTTAAATGCCCTCTGTTCTGCAACAGGGGGTATTGTTTTTGGTTATGTGTTGCTTCATTGCGGAGTTCTGCAGTCCCTGGTTATCCTGCCGAAGAACAATGTAAAGCTATACCTCCGCTATACCAACTCTATATTAAATTCAATTATTCCCGAATTTGACATAGACATGGTATAGGGTATGTACTGGGAAAGAAAGGGAAAATGCATAAGTGCCCTTTCCCAGGACCTTAAGGACCTTAAGTACATCAAAAAACTTACATCTATTCTCTGCTTCAGCCGGAGTTTACCCTTTAGAAATTACATAATATGCAGCAGTGGTAACAAAATTCCTGAACCATGGAATGGAAGCTATAAACGTTGCCTGTTCGCGGGGTTTTATACCAAACTTGGTCTGGTAGTTGGGATTTATAAGAAAGAAGGTGCGCTTGTTGATGAGGTAATTTTCCTTTTTAAGAATGCGTTCGAAGCGGTCGATGGATATTCCAGTGGCCTTAATGTCAAGAAGGCCCTCTACTTTCTTTTCATTTTTTTCACCCATCTGCAGGATGTGCCTGTAAATGCTTTTTGGCAGAAGGTGGAACCAAGGCAACTTTGAAAGGACTTTATTGCGGCATACCTGCTGGTGACCACCAAATGGGTTCTGCCAAGGCGGGAAAGCCAAAAAGAATTTGCCATTGGACTTGAGGAATTTTTTGACAAATCCCATAAACTTTTCCTGGTCTGGTATGTGTTCTATCACATCGCGCATAATAATGAGGTCGAAGGTTCTGCCTTTCAGGTCGGCCTTGTATATATCCTGACAGATCAGTTCAAGGTTTCCCCTTTTTGGATGGCCGGCAAAATATTCTTCTGCCAGTTCAATGCGGCCACACGAGATGTCGATGCCGGTACATTTGCATCCCTTGTCAAGAAATGGTTTCAGGTTACCTGCTTCAGCACAGCCAATCTCAAGAACGCTCAGGCCGGGTCCAACATCTGTCAGTCCCGAAAGATAGGGAATGACATATTTTTCGGTAGTTAGTCCCTGTTCGGCAAAATACTGGTCCTTATTCTGATGACGTTCCTGCATGTTTTAAATATTGGCAACACGCCTTAATCCGGAGGAATCGAGAAATTTGATTTTGCGTCCATGCAGTTCAATCAGGTTGTCCTGCCTGAACTCCGACAACAGCCTGATGACCGATTCAGTTGCAGTGCCCACCATATTGGCCAGTTCTTCGCGGGTAAGCGAAATCTGGAGCGTGTTTTGGTTGTCGAGCTCGAAGTTTTCCTTCAGCAGGAGCAGAACTTCTGCCAGGCGTTCACGAACCGTTTTTTGGGCAATATCGGTAATGTAGTCGTTGGCTTCACGCAATTCACGGCAGACAATCTGCAGCATATGGTGCGAAAACTGCCAGTTGTTCTTGATAAGGAAAAGCAGGGTCTGGTAAGGGATATGGCAAAGAACTGCCTCATCGATCACTTTTGCAGTTGTGCAGGCCAGTTCCTGGCTCAGGAGCGAACGGTAAGCAATGATTTCACCCTTCTTGGCAAAGCGGATGATTTGTTCTTTTCCGTCGATGCCGGTTTTCAGTATTTTTATAATTCCGCGGGTTACACAGTAAAACCCGGTGAGCCTGCTGCCCTCGCGGTATATTACGGTTCCTTTCTTATATAACGAACAGGTTTTTTCGTAATTCAGCCGGTTGAACTCTTCTTCATCCAGTTTTTTAAACAGGTTGAAACCGCTTAAATCAGTTTCCTCGTCGGTTGGCCTTTTGATGATACTTCTCATATTTTGCAGAATCTGTTTATGTTTAAATGTCTGTAAATTTAATATTTATAAAGGCTGATTAAAAATCGTCTAAAGATACAATTTCAGCTATAATTAGAAAAACTATTTACACAGATAGTTGGATGTTGTATATTTGTCTGGCTTTTGCACTTCAGCAGCTTATAAAAAGAACCGAAATGAAACATGTAGTAGATTTGGCATGGACCGATAAAGTTGCGTTCGAAACCGATATGGACGGGCACAGGGTAGTTATTGACGCAGGCGAAGAGTCAGGAGGCAGCGATCTGGGCCCCCGGCCAAAAAAACTGATGCTGACTTCACTTGCAGGATGCACCGGTATCGATGTTGTGATGATCCTGAATAAAATGAAGGTGGAGGTCGAAGGATTCAATGTTATTGTAGAGGGTGAACTGACGGAAGAACATCCCAAATACTACCATACCATCAAGGTTATTTACCAGTTTAAGGGTAAAGACCTGCCAATGGACAAACTTGAAAAGGCCGTCAGGCTTTCAGAAGATAAATATTGCGGGGTTAGTGCCCTGTACCGGAAAGCAGTTAAAATGGAACGGGAAATAAGGGTAGTGGAATAAAGGGCTGTTATTTGGCAGTTGTTATTCTGAAGAGTAAAGGGTGTCAAGTTCAATAAGGACCTTATACTCCTTATAATACTATCAGGCAACAATTGAAGGCTATTGGAAGCAGCCCTTTTATATTAGATTTTTTATTTTATGCAACTGCATATTATATTTCCTCCTTTGAACAAATTTCATACTTTTTTGTCTTTATTGTTGAAATTAAAAATCCAAAGTTTTAACGAAATTGAAAAACATGAAGACATTTAAAAAATTATCGGGAATATTTGCACTGGTTGCGATTGTTGCAGTGCAGTCCATGGCTGCTGATTATGAATTGAATACATCAAAAAGCGTGGTGAAGTGGAACGGGAAGAAAGTAAGCGGAGAGCATTACGGAACCATTAACCTGAAGGATGGCAAGCTGGAAGTTGCTGACAATAAACTCAAGTCAGGTGTTGTACACATGGACATGAGCAGTATCGTTTGCGAAGACATCACAAATGAATCAACCAACCAGCGCCTGGTAGGGCACCTGAAGTCAGATGATTTCTTTTCGGTTGACAAGCATCCTGTATCGAAGTTTGAAATCAAGGATGTAAAACACAAATCAGGGAACCAGTATACCCTGACAGGTGATCTGACCATCAAGGATATTACGCACCCTGTAACCTTTGATGCTGCTGTTGATGTAAAGGATAATCAACTTACAGCCAAAGGAAAAATGGAAGTTGACCGTACATTGTATGACATCAAATTCAGGTCGGGAAGATTCTTCTCAGGTTTGGGCGATAACTTAATTTACGATACATTTACGCTGGATTTCGATATAGTGGCAAATGATTCCTTAGAGTCAGCAAATATTGAATAAGAAAAGATACCTTAAAAATGCTGAATATTGCCCCGGAGAAATCCGGGTTTTTTTTTAATAAAAATTTGGCTATGGAAAAGGTCATACACAGGGCAGAAGAACGTGGATATGTTGACCGGGGCTGGTCGAAGACAGCACATTCTTTCAGTTTTGGTGATTACTACAACAAGGAGAGGATGCATTTTGGCAAGCTTAGGGTACTTAACGACGATGTGGTGGTGGCGGGAAAACGGGTCGATATGCATCCCCACCAGGACATGGAAATAATAACCATTCCGTTGTCGGGGTCAATAAAGCATACTGACAAATTGGGTAATGAAACAGAAGTTACTGCTGGTGAAGTGCAGGTTATGTCGGCAGGGACGGGAATCAGGCATTCCGAATCAAATGCATCATCGTCCGAACCTGTATCATTGTTGCAGATCTGGATTTTTACAGATGAGATGGGGCATAAGCCACGTTACGGGCAAAAGCGGTTTGATTCTGCGGGAAGAAAAGAAAAATGGCAGCTTTTAGTTTCTTCCGACGGGAGATTCGAATCCCTCAGGATTCACCAGAACGCATTTATTTCAATGATTGATTCAGATAACCTGGAGCGGGTATCCTATTCTCTGCATTCCCCCGGGAATGGGGTTTATTTCATGGTTATTGATGGAATGGCTGAAGCAGAAGGAGAACTGCTTGAAAAGAGAGACGCAGCAGGTTTTTGGGCATTCAGTGAAGCGCTGGTGATAGACTTTAAGCAACCTTCAACAATACTTGCCATAGAAATTCCTATACATTAATTGCCTTTTTAAACAACCCGGTTTCCCTTTTTTACGTAGTAATTTTTATATTTTCGTCTTTTAACCAGTTACTGCAATGATGATGAAATCGGTCAATCCAGCCACCGGTGAAACGGTACATGTGTACGAAACATACTCTGACAAAGGCGCAGGGAAGATTATTAATTCTGTGGATAAAACATGGCATCATTGGAGAAATGTATCCTTTTTTCACCGCAGTCAGATGATGCAGAATCTTGCAACCCTGCTCAGGAGCAGGAAGGAAGAACTTGCACGGCTGATGGCTTTAGAAATGGGTAAAGTGTTGCGCGAAGGGATTTTAGAAGTTGAAAAATGTGCATGGGCATGTGAATTTTATGCTGCCAATGCTGAAGATTTTTTGGGAAATGAAGCGATAGCCACAGATTTTTCGAAGTCGTATATCAGTTACCAGCCGCTGGGAACCATATTGGGTATTATGCCCTGGAATTTCCCGTTCTGGCAGGTATTCCGTTTTGCAGCCCCTACCATCATGGCCGGGAATACTGTTGTTTTAAAGCATGCCAGCAATGTTCCGGGATGTGCCATTGCCATTGAAGATCTCTTCCGGGAAGCCGGTTTTCCCGAGAATGCATTCCGTACCCTGCTTATTGGCAGCGACAGGATTGAGAAAGTAATCAGGCATCAGGCTGTAAAGGCTGTAAGTTTAACCGGCAGCACCCCTGCAGGGAAGAGCGTAGCGTCGATTGCAGGCAGTGAGCTGAAGAAATGTGTACTGGAACTGGGTGGGAGCGATCCGTACATTGTGCTGGAGGATGCCGCACTGGAAGATGCTGCAGCTACCTGTGCAGCAGGCCGGCTGGTGAATGCAGGGCAGAGCTGTATAGCAGCCAAGCGCTTCATTGTGGTGGAACAGGTTTATTCCGAATTTCTCGAATATTTCACAACAGAAATGAACAATGCCACTTTTGGCGATCCCTGTGACCAGGATGTTACCATGGGACCTATGGCACGTGCCAGATTAAGGGATGATCTTCACAACCAGGTAACCGCTTCGGTAAGCAAAGGTGCAGAAGTGATTATAGGGGGAGAAATGCCTGCCCGCAAAGGTGCTTATTATCCGCCTACAATCCTTGAAAATATTAAACCAGGTATGCCTGCTTACGATGAAGAACTGTTTGGGCCGGTTGCCTCTGTCATCCGTGTGAAGGATGAGAAGGAAGCGATCAGGATTGCCAATGATACCAGTTTTGGGTTGGGAGCTGCCATATTTTCCCGGAACCTGAAAAAGGCAGAGCAGATTGCAGAAGAGCAGCTTCAGGCCGGTTGCTGTTTTGTAAATGATTTTGTGAGGTCTGACCCGCGGCTACCGTTCGGGGGCATCAGGGAAAGCGGGTTTGGGCGCGAACTTTCTTCTTACGGAATCAGGGAATTCATGAATGTGAAGTCGGTGGTAGTAAAATAACAAAAAATCAGGAATTGGCAGGGTTTATTTACCCTCGTTTGCAAAAGAGGGACAGAGGTTGCATCCAGAACTGCAACAATATTTTATCTTGCAATACAACTTCTTTTATGATTTTGAACTTTAACTACTGGAGTTTTAATCAATAATTGGACAGGAAGTTACTACCTTTCGGTTACAACGAGGGGTGAGGAACTTCAACATCCCCGCCACAGCAAATACATAGCGTACGCATAGAAACTACAGACGACAGTCACTAATGTGAACATAGAAGCACAAACTAAATTATGAATTTAGAAGAGTATACATATTATCGGACAGGTTCGACAAAAATATCAATGTGATTATTCGAAATATGTTTTTTAAACCTTTTGTATCCTCCTCTTTTAAGTCATTTTGGAAATACTGGAATCCTACCTGGGGCTTTTATCTATTATTTTATTGTTATAAACCACTCAAAACAGTTTTCCCGGCCTGGGTGGCCCTGGTTATAACTTTTCTAATTAGTGGATTGTTTCATGATATAATTTATATAGTTCCAATGATGATGAAAAAAGTCCAATTTGTATTTCCTTTTATCACAGTCTGGTTTTTTATAATCTCACTCGGAATCATATTATCAGAATATCTTCAAATGAACTTTAATAAAATCAACTTAACGGTTCGTCCAATTTTTCATCTAGGTTATCTTGTTGTTACTTTTATTTTGACAAGATATATTGATTTATCCGTTGCTTAGTCACCGACTCCTGGTTTGCAAAGTGGGTTCGGCATTCCTGCATTTATAATGCATATTTATTTTTGTGTTTCAACCCATATAGGAAAGAAGATGAGTTTCAAACTCAAAGACCACTTACCCCTCGATGCAAACCAGGGGAAGGTTGGAAGATACATTAAAGGAATTTTTTTAGCTTTAACCTGAAAATTAATAACTGATCTGAAAATGAAATATCCTGTTTCAATATTGATGCTATTCATGTTCCTGTTTCTCTTAAGTTCATGCAATAAAGAAACCAGTTCATATGGCAGGGAGACTCTTTTTAACGACAACTGGAAGTTCATACGCTCTGATGTCAAGGGAGCAGAGCAGCCCGGTTTCGATGACTCACAATGGCGGGTTGTTCATCTGCCCCACGATTACAGCATTGAGGACTTGCCGCCGGCAGAAGGGGTAAAACAGGTTGGCCCCTTTTCAGAACTGAGTCCGGGGGGTATTTCAACTGGGCATGTAATGGGAGGGACAGCCTGGTACAGGAAGCATTTCAAACTCGATAAATCAGATGCCGGAAAACTTGTAAAGGTACTTTTCGACGGGATTTATATGAATTCAGATGTATGGCTGAACGGCCATCACCTGGGCAGTTACCCGTATGGATATACTGCATTTTCATTCGATCTGACTCCCCACCTGAATAAAGCAGGTGAAGAAAATGTGCTGGCAGTTCAGGTAAAGAATGAAGGAAAAAATTCACGATGGTACAGCGGATCGGGTATTTACCGGGATGTTAAGCTGATTAAAACAAACCCGCTTCATGTCGGACTATGGGGAGTGTTTGTCCGTACAAAAGATGTGACAGAAGAAAAAGCAACAATTGGAGTGGAGGTACTGGTTGAGAATGAATCTACCGATGTTAAAAGATTCACTTTAAGAATTGAATTTGTTGTGCCCGACGGTACACAGGGAACCTATTTTGAAGATCAAAAAGAACTTGATCCGGGAAGCAGCTTTAATTATGGGCATGAATTCGCATTTGATGATTACCGGCTGTGGGGGCCAGATAATCCGGAACTATATACTGTGGTAGTGAAGTTGATGGATGAAGACAAAGTGATTGATGAGGTTAATGAACATTTTGGTATCCGTACCATTGAGTTTTCGGCACAAAAAGGATTTCTGCTGAACGGTGAATCTGTGCTGCTGAAGGGCGGGTGCCTTCATCACGACAATGGGCCACTGGGTGCGGCTGCTTTTGAGGCAGCAGAATACAGGCGGGTGAGGATCATGAAGGAAAATGGTTTTAATGCCATCCGTACTGCGCATAATCCACCTTCAAAACTGTTTTTGGAAGCATGCGACAGGCTTGGAATGCTTGTTATGGATGAATCGTTCGATCATTGGCAGAAACCTAAAAACCCACAGGATTATCATCTTTATTTCGACGATTGGTGGGAGAAAGATCTTTCTTCAATGGTATTGCGTGACAGGAACCATCCATCAATTATCATCTGGAGCATCGGCAATGAGATTAAGGAGCGGGCTGATCCATCAGGACTGGAAATTGCTGCCAAACTGGTAGAAAAGGTTAAGGAACTTGACGACACACGACCGGTTACACAGGCTGTTTGCAGTTTCTGGGATAATCCGGGTAAGACATGGAAAGACACTGAGCCAGTATTTGCCTTGCTCGATGTACATGGATATAATTATCAGTGGCAGCAATATGAGGCAGATCATGCAGAATTCCCGGACAGGGTGATGATTGGAACTGAGTCGGTTGCAAAGGAAGCTTTTGAGAACTGGGAACTTGTGGAGAAGCATCCTTATGTGATCGGTGATTTTGTATGGACAGGTATGGATTATCTTGGAGAATCGGGCATTGGTAATTCAAAATTAGATAATGACTCAACTTCATTTTTACCCCCCTGGCCATGGTATAATGCATACTGTGGCGATATCAGCATTCTCGGTTACAAAAAGCCGCAGATGTATTACCGTGATGTGGTTTGGCGCCACAGTCCTCTTGAAATGCTTGTGCATGCACCCATTCCTGAAGGCAGGAAGGAGGAAGTCAGTTTCTGGGGTTGGCCCAATGAATGGAAGAACTGGAACTGGCAGGGTAGTGAAGGAAAGTTGCTGCAGGTATCGGTTTATACCCGGGGCGATGAGGTAAAGCTCGAACTGAACGGTCAGGATTTGGGAACAAAACCTGTGTCGGCTGATACGAAGCTGACAGCTACCTTTGATGTGCCTTACCAGCCTGGAGAGATCACCGCCATTGGTTTGTTAAAGGGTAAAGAAATTGCAAGGCAGTCATTGATAACTACAGGAAAGCCTGCCCGGCTGAATGTGGTTGCGGAACGGGATTCAGTGATGACATCCTATTCCGATCTGGCCTATTTCAATGTGCAGGTGCTTGACGAAAACGGGTTGCCTGTACCTGATGCAGAGGTGCTGGTGGAATTCAACATTGAAGGAGCAGGTACCTTTCAGGCAGTTGAAAACGGTAATCCCACCGACATGAAGAGCATGCAGCAGCCGGAGGTAAATACATTCAGGGGACAGTGCCAGCTGATTGTACGTCCAGGAACAAAACCTGGCGTCATAACCGTAACAGCCACATCTGCCGGATTGCAGGATGGTACCGTGACAGTAAATGTGGCAGATCAGTAGGGATGAAAGTATAGTTTCAAACCTGGTAAGATTTTATGTAAGCACCTTGTGTATTAAGCCACAGAGGGTATCTATAATCCAAGTTATGAACCTAAACCGTAAGGTGTAATAGTGGATAAGGTGCCAATCCACCTATCTTTTCTTTACAAAATAATAAACAATGGCTGTTATAATGCTAAAGAAAATGGCAAATATTGTCCAGAGTACTTTACTGCCTGTGCTCATGGTTTTTCTTACAACCCAAACATCATAAATGACCCAGATGGCACATATCAGTGCAATAATCCCTAAAATAGCTTCCATAACCTGATTGTTTTATTGTGACAATTGTACATTAATTTTAAATTCTCCTTTTCCTGATAACTTCAGGCACAGATGTAAAACATATTCTTAAACAAATCAAAACTGTGAATTCTTTTTCATTCATTGAATAATTTTAAGGATTGTGAAGTTTCAGGAGGGTAAGGTGGTCAATCAGCAGCCTAATAGCTATTTTCTAAATGCGCAGCTGAATTGTTTTTTTCTGAAGGGCATGGCCTTCCATATTTTTTTTCCTAAGAACTGTCCGATGAAATAGCTACCCAACAGAAAAGGGGCAAGGGCCCATGTCAGCTCAAGCTTGTGGAATTCGCGAATCAGGATTACAAGCGGCACAGGAGCATGGATGGCAATAAACCAGCAGAGGGAGAATTTTTGAATGCCTCCCCTTAGGTAACCAAAGGGCAGGTTTATGATTATGGTGGCCAGACAGGTATAGAATATTCTCCATTCAAGTGTCAGCATATCGCTGAAAAACAGCGTATAGAAGTTGAATGGATTCATTTGGTCCTTTGGTTAAATGAAATCCAGTCGATGTTTTTTTTCAACAACTGAAGAGTTTGTTCCTCAAAACCACCGGTTGGAGGCGTATAATTATATTTCCAGGCAGCTGTTGAAGGCAGGCTTGCCAGAATGGATTCGGTATTTCCTCCTGATTCAAGTCCAAACCTGGTCCCACGGTCGTTTATCAGGTTAAATTCAACATAACGACCCCTTCTTAGCGACTGCCAGTTTTTTTCCCTTTCAGTGTAGTAATGAGTTCTGTATTTTTTCATAAATCCGGCATATAGGGCAGGATAAAGTTGGGCCAGGCTTTCTGTGAACCTAAAAAGTTTTTCAAACTCCTGAGGGCTTCCGGCTTTTATCCTGTCGAAAAAAATTCCCCCAATACCTCTGGTTTCATTCCGGTGGGGGAGAAAGAAATATTCATCAGCCCACTGTTTGAATTCAGGATAAAAGCTTTTATCGAACCGGTCGCAGGTGTTTTTCAGTGACAGGTGAAACATGGCAGCATCTTCAGGTTCAATCATGTGCGGGGTAAGGTCAATTCCCCCGCCGAACCATGATACCCCATTGTTCAGGGCAAAATACCGGACGTTCATATGGATGATTGGCATGCGTGGGTTTTCAGGATGCAGTATGGAAGAGATGCCCGTTGCAGCGTATGTATGTGCCTTTTCTCCAAGTATGGCTTCCATCCTGGTTGTGAACGGGCCTTTAACAAATGAAAAGTTAACGGCCCCTTTTTCAATTACGGCGCCTTCGGATAAGACAGCTGTGTTTCCGCCACCAATGTCATTGCTCCATGGTTCCTGTGTAAATTTACCCTTTCCATCGGCTTCCTCCAGTTTGCTACACATTTGTTGCTGCAGCAATTTATAGGCTTCGCCTATTTTTTCAATTTTATCCATTTTTCTGTTTTACTTCCTCAAAGGATTTGAGTGACTTGAGGGCCACCGGGGATATCCAAGATCTCCTTGCCCTCTATTCATTCTGATCCCGCTGTTCTTTTTATTCTTTCAGGAATTTCGTTTCCAGTCGGCATTTTTTACCCACCCGGCCAGAAACTTTGCATTTTCATAGGGAAGTCCGGGTATAAATCCATGTCCGAGGTTGAAAATCCAGTTTTGGTTCCTGCTTCCAAAATCAATATAACTATTTAAAGCTTTTTCTAATTCATCCTTTTCAGCAAAGAGCAGCCGGGGATCAAGATTCCCCTGCAATCCGATTTCAGGATGCACCAGATTACGTGCTGCTGGAAGAGAAGTCTGCCAGTCGATGCTTAAATAATCGCAATGTTCAGGTGTAATTTCAGCAACTCCTGCACCCAACCCTTTGGGGAAGAAAATGAATGGCACGTTTTCTTCCCTGACGGCAGTTGCCATTCTTACTGTGGCTGGAAGAAACAGCCTTTTGTAGAGGTCAAAAGGAATAAGTCCTGCATGGGTATCAAAGAGCTGAAAAACTTCAGCTCCGTGACGTATCTGTTCTTTGGCATAAATAACAGAAAGATCAGTAATCGCATCTACCAGTTTCAGTGTCAAATCAGGATGCTGATAAATAAATTTTACAGCATCGGGGAAATCGCCTTTTCGTCCAAGTCCCTGCAGCATAAACAGCAAAACGGTAAGAGGTGCTCCGGAGAAACCAATAAGAGGTATACCTTCTGGTCGTGTCCTGATAATTTCATCAACCACTTCATAGATGTAGTTCAGTTTCGAAGGATCAGGATTGAGTCCGGCCAGCGGATTGCTTCTTTGTGCCAGAGGCTTTTCAAAAACAGGCCCTTCATCTGTAAAATCAAGTCCCATGCCCATGGCATAAGGAATCACAAGTATATCACTGAACAATATGGCAGCATCCACTCCCAGATCATGAACAGGCAATAGTGTTACTTCGGCTGCGATTTTTGGATTCTGCATCATCTGCCAGAAAGTATAATTCTCCTTTATTTTCAGGTATGAAGGCAGTACCCGTCCTGCCTGGCGCATAAACCAGAATGGGGGGCGGGAGGTAGGTTTTCCTTTTAATGTCTGTAGCAAAATGGGTTCCTGCATTGCTATGGTGATTTTATTTATTAAAATTCATGAATCATAAACTAAACTGCCTGTTGCGGATTGAAAAAACAAGCAGGAGTCATACTTACCGCTATTCCAGCTATACGGATTTACAAATTGTTGGTACCAGGCCACCGTGTTCTCCTGAGTAAGCAGGTTTATTTTTATTTCAGCTTTTTAAGAGCCAGATATGCTGCTTCTACAGTTCTTTGAATGTCATCACGGGTATGTGCTCCTGATACAAAACCTGCTTCATACTGTGAAGGTGCAAGGTAAATGCCACTTTCGAGCGATAACCTGAAGAATTGTGAAAACAGGGCCGTATCCGACTTCATTACATCACTGAACGACCGGACCCTTTCTTCCCTGGTAAAGAACATAGTAAACATCGATCCAACCCGGTTGATGATCCCATGGAACTGAAGTTCTTTCAGGTTGTTTAGTAAACCTTCCTCCAGCAGGGAAGAATTTTCTTCCAGCTTTTCATAGAAGCCTTCAGTTTCATCGAGCAGGCGGAGGGTGGTAATACCGGCAGCCATTGCCAAAGGGTTTCCTGAGAGTGTTCCGGCCTGGTATACGGGACCTTTGGGTGCCAGCATTTCCATGATATCCTGCCTGCCGCCATAAGCGCCCACAGGCAGTCCGCCTCCGATGATTTTTCCAAAGGTAGTCAGGTCGGGGGTAATGCCCAGCATCTCCTGTGCGCCTCCTTTTCCAAGCCTGAACCCGGTCATCACTTCATCAAATATGAGGACGGTGCTGTTAGCGGTGCATAATTTCCGCAGTCCATTAATGAATTCTTTTTCAGGAACAACAACACCCATATTACCTGTAACAGGTTCGAGGATGACAGCAGCTATTTCATTTTTATGCTTATCGAACAGCTGTTCCACTGAATGCAGATCATTGAATTGGGCACTAAGTGTATCTCGTGCTGTTCCTGCTGTAACTCCCGGTGTATTAGGTGTACCAAAGGTTAAGGCACCTGAGCCGGCCTGGATCAGAAAACTGTCGTTATGGCCATGATAGCAACCTTCGAACTTAACCACCAGGTTTCGTCCGGTAAATCCTCTTGCCAGCCGGAGTGCACTCATGGTGGCTTCGGTTCCTGAATTCACCATACGTACCATGTCCACAGAAGGTACAAGCCTTTTGATAAGCTGAGCCATTTCAGTTTCCATGAGGGTAGGAGCACCAAAACTGGCACCCAGTGCTGCAGTTTGCTGAATGGCTTCAACTACTTCAGGATGTGCATGCCCCAGTATCATCGGGCCCCATGAACCTACGTAATCGATAAATTCATTACCGTCGATATCATAAACTTTTGAACCTGCTGCTTTGGCAATGAAAAGCGGGTTTCCCCCAACACTTTTAAAGGAGCGGACAGGAGAATTAACCCCTCCGGGTATGTGAACCTGCGCTTCCCTGAACGCTCCGGCACTTTTGTTAAAACTCATGTGTTATTTTTTACAGATCCTGAATAATTTCCTGGGTGTGGTATGAAATGATGATATCGGTACCAGCACGTTTCAGGCCGGTAAGCAGTTCATGCACGATTCTTTTTTCATCGATCCATCCATTGGCTGCAGCGGCTTTTACCATGGCAAATTCACCACTTACGTTATAAGCTGCGACGGGTATATTAAAGGTTGTTTTTACACGGTATATGATGTCCATATAATTGAGGGCAGGCTTTACCATAACGATATCGGCACCTTCTTCAATGTCGAGCTCTACTTCTCGCAGGGC
The DNA here is from genome assembly GCA_023412195.1 of Bacteroidota bacterium. Lineage (GTDB taxonomy): Bacteria > Bacteroidota > Bacteroidia > Bacteroidales > Prolixibacteraceae > Mariniphaga. The sequence continues at coordinate 37,183 of JAEYNZ010000139.1, read as the reverse complement.
TTCGTTTCCATTGGCAGGATCCATCTGATATGTTTTGCGGTCGCCAAACTTTGGTGCACTTTCAGCAGCTTCACGGAAGGGGCCATAAAAGGCAGAAGCATATTTGGCAGAATATGCCATAATGGGCATATTGTAGAAGCCATTGTTGTCGAGGGCGCTGCGGATCGCCTTTATCCGTCCATCCATCATGTCGCTTGGTGCTACCATGTCGACACCGGCTTCAGCAAGTGAAACTGACTGCCGGGCCAGGATTTCAAGTGTCTGGTCGTTGTGGACATCTCCATCTACAATGGTGCCACAGTGGCCATGCGTGGTATATTCGCAGTTGCAGATATCGGCAACGAGAAACAACCCTGGTACTTCTTTTTTAAGTGCCCTTACCGCCTGTTGTACAATCCCGTTGTGATGGCAGGCAACATCACCCGTTTCATCCTTGGTTTCAGGAATACCAAACAGAAGTACCGACTGCACACCTTTGCCAAAAAGTTCTTTACCCTTCTCAACCAGTTTGTCTACTGAAAGCTGGGAATTGCCGGGCATAGAACGAATAGGATTATCAACTCCCTGTCCCGGACATACAAATAAAGGCATCATCAGATCATTTCGTGTAAGGGTAGTTTCCCGTACCAGGTTTCTGAGAACCGGTGACTGGCGCAACCTGCGCAATCGTGTAACTGGAAATGTCATGGATTTATAGATTTTAATTATTTTTTGAAATATAATAATTTAATATTGAACCGGCGATTCCTGCAGCAGAGCTTTTTTCTGCCACAACCAGAGGCCGGAACCCATAGCCGGCGGCTGCACCTGCAGTAACTGAACCTATGCAAGCCATCGGTATACTTTTATTTTTCCCTTCGGGATAAACTTTCAGAAAATTTTCTATCCCTGAAGGACTGGTAAAGATAATCATATCATACCGGTTGTCATGAATGCGCTGGATTATATTTGTATCAATATGTTCAGGGAGGAGTGTGTGATATACATTGATCCTGGTGCATAAGCCTGTATCAGCAAGACTGTCCTGAATCAGATTTCTTGCAAGATCTCCAAGAGCCAGAAGGATTTTTGGCCTGAAACCTTTCTCTGTCAGAAACCGGGAGAAAGGTTGTGCAAAATCTTCTGCAGTATTACCCGGATTGACAAAAGAAGACGTGTAACCATAGCTTAGTACTGTTTTATTTGTTTTTGACCCTATCACGGCTATCTCCATTCCAGCAGGAAGGTCTGTAGTGCCTATAAGTTCCTTCAGAGATTCGAAGAAGTGCCTGACACCATTTGGGCTGGTAAATACTATCCAATGAAACTGATGCAGATTCATTAATTGTTGTTTCTCATGAGTGGATAGAGATGCCCTTTTGATTTCAATCAGCGGCCACCTGATAACTGTTGCACCTTCATCTGCCAGCAACTCCGGAAGTTCATCTGGTTGGCTTTCAGGCCGTGTTGATATGAATATTTTATTCTGAAGAGGGGGGATCATTATTTTCTGATTTCATCCATAATCTCACCAGCTCCGCGTGCAAGAAGCCTTTGTGCAAGTCTTTCTCCAATCTTCTGTGGTTCAGAGGCAGGGCCGTTATCAGTTTCAAGCAGATAAACCGATCCGTCCATGGAAGCAACAAAACCGGTAAGAAAGAATGTATCCCCGTTTAAATAGGAAAAGCATCCTACAGGTACCTGGCAGCCTCCTTCCACAGTGCGCAGGAAGCTTCGTTCAGCCATGCCTGCATTCCATGTACGCAGATGGTTTATTGCGGTAAGCAGATCAGAAGTACGCTGATCGCCTGCTCTTGATTCAATGGCTATAATGCCCTGGCTTGCAGCAGGTATTATAACTTCAGGATTAATAATCTCAGTGATATAGCTGTCGAGTTCGAGCCGTTGCAATCCTGCAGCCGCCATGATCATTGCATCGCAATATCCTTCCTCCATTTTTTTCAGTCTGGTATTTACATTTCCCCTGATGTCGATGATATTAAATTTTTGATTGTAACGCATCAGGCTGGCTTTGCGACGCAGGCTTGAAGTGGCAATCACATCGTTTTCAGTAAGTTCATAAAGTCTGCGTCCGCTTCTGCTAACCAGTGCATCCCGGAATTCGCCCCTTTCAAGTACTGCTCCAAGTGTCAATCCATCAGGCAGGGTTGTGGGAAGATCTTTAAGGCTATGAACGGCAATATCTACTGTATGATCAAGTAAGGCATTTTCAATTTCCTTTGTAAAAAGTCCTTTGTCACCTATTTTAGAAAGGGCAACATCCAATATTTTGTCACCTTTGGTCTGGATGACTACAATTTCAAAAATGATTTCAGGGAAATTATTCTCCAGTGTTGACTTTGTAAGTTCTGCCTGGTACAAGGCAAGCTGACTTCCCCTGGTACCTATTTTAATGGTTGTTTGTTTCATCTGTTATTCATTGCCAATATTAAAAAGATCATTAATCATTTTTAATGATTCTGTATTTTTACCATTGGCCGTCATTTCCTTCAGGTTTTTTATAAAAAGTCTTGTGTATTTTTGAGTAAGGTGTTTTGAGAACTCATGAATGGCAAGCTGAACATCTTCAGAATTGATCTTATTGTAGTTGGAAAGTTCTTCCTTGCTGATCTTCTGCATATTGTAAGTAATCGACTTAATTGCAGGCCTGAGAGAACGGCTTGCGAGCCATTCACAATATTCATCCACAATTTCATCGATAATCTGGTTTGCTGCTTCAATACAATCCATGCGTTTACCCATATTGGCGTTCACAATTTCCTGCAGATCATCGATCGTGAACAGTTGAATTGCATCCAGTCCATCCACTTCACCCCCAATATTACGGGGAACAGATAAATCGAAATACACCTGGCTTCTTCCGTTTCTTGCAACCAGTGCCTTCTCAGCCATTTCATGTGTGACAAGCGGTACACTGGAACCAGTTGCAACGATGATGATATCATACAGATATAAATGGGCTGGCACCTGGTCGAATGGCATCAGTGTACACTGGTGTTTTTTGGCAAGGGTTACTGCTTTTTCTTCGGTCCGGTTGGTGACAGCAATCTTAGGAGAGCCGTTTTTGCTGAAATTCTGAAGGACCAGGCTGCCTGTTTCACCTGCTCCGATCATCAACACTCTTTTTTCCTTAAGATTTTCAAAAAGACTGATACATTGCTGAACGGCAGCACTGCTGATGGACGTAATGCCCATCTTGATCTTTGTTTCAGTACGTACACGTTTCCCTGCTTCAAACGATTTCTGAAACAGACGCATCAGGATCGCGTCGGTTAAAGCTGCTTCTGTGCAGAACATGTAGGCATCCTTTATCTGCCCGATGATCTGGTCTTCACCTATAACCATTGAATCAATCCCCGATGCAACTTCAAATAAATGTCTTACAGCATCAGCATTTACATGGCTGTAGAATGAATGCCAGTGTTTGGTTTCTATTCCCTTAAACTGCTTAAGGGTTTTATATACCATTTTGGCTGCATGTTGAAAGTCGTACTTATCCTGTGAAAAATAGATTTCAGTCCGGTTGCAGGTTGATAATACCACGATTTCAGAAATATCTGTTTCCTTTTGTAAAAGTTCAGAAAAAGGAATTATTTCTTCCTTCTGCAATGAAAATTTTTCTCTGATATCGATTGTTGAAGTTTTATAACTTATCCCCGTCAGGCCTATCATAGTGATGTTCTTGTAGATAATAATAATGGTAAAAAGTTCAGTAAACAGGAACATGTACCCAGTACATTGTACACCGTAAAAACCCGTAGTGCGGATTTTTGTTTAACCCTGTGTTATAAAAGGTTTAAATTATTGACGGCGGCGGGCGGCAAAACAGGGAGGTATAGGTAAGAAGCTGCTTAAAATTCCCTGTTTGAAAATCCTTGTGAAGATATTTTGTATGTGGTAATGGTGTTTCATTGCTTCCGGGTGAATAGACAGCTGAAGCTGACATATCAAATAAAGAAGTATCATCACCAACATGGTAATCTGCTGTGAAAGCATGTGTGTGAGATATTTTAAGTATTTGATTATCATCTGAAGAGAAATCTCCTGATGAGGCTTTGCCGACACCAAACAACACAAAAAAGGCATAGAACGCCACAAAAGCGATATATGGAATATGTGTTGTAAAAATGCCTATTGTAAACATGGTGATCTACTGTTTGATATCAACGTGGTAAAGGTATAAAAAATAAATATCAAATTTGTTTAACGTTTACCTGAAATAAACTTTATAGGCAAACATCAACATCCGGATTGAGATATATCAATTAAAATAATTTATAACAGTGATGTATATTAATTATAAAACGACCTGGCTTTAAGCTTTATTCTTTTCAATTCAGAACAGGACAGGTTCAAGAATGAATAAACGCACCTGATGGCAATGAATTCGCGTTTCCGGTACTTTTTATTTAATGGTGAAATTAAAATTTATCTTTGCAGGGTTTCTTAAACTGGCTGAAAAATGAAGATCGGAATAATGTGTTTAATGATATCCATGATTACAATGGCATGCAATTCAAAAAAAGAAGCAGATTTGATCGTAATGAATGCAACTATTTATACTGTTGATTCTGCTTTTTCCCAAGTCGAAAGTTTCGCAGTGCTTGACGGGAAAATAATGGTGACCGGGTCTGCGGAAGATGTTATGAAGAATTATCATTCAGAGAATGTGCTTGATGCGGGAGGAAAATTTATATTTCCCGGATTAAATGATGCCCACTGCCACTTTAACGGATATGGGATAAACCTGATGCAGTATGCCGATTTAAGGGATACTTCCGGACCTGAGGAGATATATAAAATTTTAAAGGAACATCATAATAAATTTGGAGGTGAATGGATTTTAGGGCGCAGTTGGGACCAGAATAACTGGGAAGTGGCAGAATTTCCTGATAATACCCGCCTTGATGAAATGTTTCCTGATACACCTGTATATCTTGTACGTGTCGACGGACATGCAGGATGGTGCAATTCAAAGGCCCTTGCCATTGCTGGAATCACTTCCTCTACTGCCATTGAAGGAGGTATGGTGGTTTTAAAAAACAATCGTCCTTCAGGAATTTTAGTGGATAATGCAATAGGGTTGGTGTCGCAGCACATTCCTCCTGTTTCGGCAGAACAGCAAAGAGCCGGATTATTGGAAGCCCAGAAAAATTGCTTTGCAGCCGGATTAACTTCTGTTACCGATTGCGGCCTTGATAAAAGCACAATATTACTGATGGAGGAAATGCAGAAGAGCGGTGAATTGAAAATGCGGATCAATGCCATGCTGAATCCTACAGAAGAAAATTTCAGTTATTTTGTAGAAAATGGACCCAGGCAAGACGAGAGGCTTGTTGTGCGAACTATAAAGCTTTATGCCGATGGTGCTCTTGGTTCAAGAGGTGCCCTTTTGCTGGAAGAATATAATGATGATACAGCTAACAAGGGGATACAGATTGCCCCTGAGTCATATTATGAAGACATCTGCAGGCTGGCATACGATCATAATTACAGTGTTGCTACACATTGCATCGGGGATGCTGCAAACAGGATGATTCTCGATACATACGGGAAATTTCTGAAAGAAACCAATGACAGGCGCTGGCGCATTGAGCACGCACAGGTTGTTCATCCCGGTGATTTTGAGAAATTCGGACGGTATTCCATCATTCCTTCTATACAGGCAACACATGCTACATCCGATATGGGTTGGGCAGCAGAAAGGCTTGGGGAAGAAAGAATGAAAGGTGCTTATGCCTATCAGACGCTGCTGCAGCAAAATGGATGGATTCCTAACGGGACGGATTTTCCGGTGGAGCATATTGAACCGCTTTTTACCTTTTATGCATCTGTTTTCAGAACAGATCTGCAGGGTGAACCTGATGGTGGATTCCAACCGGAACAAAGCCTTACGAGGGAGCAGGCGCTGCGTTCCATGACCATCTGGCCAGCAATGGCTTCCTTTGAAGAAGATGTAAAAGGCAGTCTGGAACCAGGGAAACAGGCAGATTTTATTATAACTGACATTGACCTGATGCATGCTACGCCCCAACAGGTGCTTTCTGCCCAAATTGAAAGTACATGGATAGGAGGGGAACAGGTTTTTTCAGTTAAATAATTGTGGCTGTTTTTATTCTAAATACCTAAACTAAGAATGTATGGCCACATTTCTATTCAATGAAATAATATTCGGCCCGGTACAGAGCCGCAGACTGGGTGTATCACTGGGAGTAAATCTTCTGCCTGTGAATGTAAAGGTGTGTTCGTTCGATTGCATTTATTGCGAATGTGGTTTTACTCCCAAGTCCTACAACCAGCCTGCAAAGATGCCTTCAAGGCAGGAAGTGCGGTTGAAACTGGAGGAAAAGCTAAACGAAATGGCAGATAGGCAGGAGGCGCCCGATGTCGTTACGTTTGCAGGTAACGGGGAACCTACCCTGCATCCGCAATTCGCGCATATTATTGATGACACCATTGCCTTGCGTGATCAGTTTGCACCCGGGGCCCGTATTGCTGTTTTATCTAATGCTACCATGCTGCATAAACCTGCAGTATTTAATGCCCTGCTCAGAGTGGAAGATAACATCCAGAAACTTGACTCTGCATTCGAGGAAACCATCAGATTAATAGACTGTCCGAATGGAAAGTTCAGCCTTGAAAAGCTGGTTGGCCAGCTTATCAGGTTTAATGGGAACGTGATTGTTCAAACCCTTTTTGTAAAGGGGAGTTTTAAGGGTGTACCTGTCGATAATTCTACTGACAGAGAAGTGGATGCATGGCTGGAACTCATAAAAAAAATAGGTCCCCGGCAGGTGATGATTTATACTATTGCCAGGGATACTCCTGTAGATACTTTATATAAGGTTGCACCGGAAGCACTTGATTTTATTGCAGAAAAGGTGAGAATGGCTGGATATGAGGTACAGGTGTCGTATTAGCTTTAGGAAAAGCAACAAGATTCTGGCTGCAAGCTGCAAGAAAAGCTACAAGATTCTGGCTGTTAGCTGCAAGTGAGCTTTAAGAAAAGCTACAAGAATCTGGCTGTAACCTATAAGTGAGCTTCGTAAGCTGCAGGAAAAGACAGGATAGGGTCAGCTTAAAAGAAAGAGTAAAGGCTGTTGTATGGCGCTAACAGCCTGCTTCAGGAAGTAACTAAAAGTGAAGAATTAAGTGCTACAATTCGGTCCGGTACCATTCCGAACTGCGTCCCATCAGCCGGATTCCGGCTACAAAACCTTTCAGCTTCAGCAAATCATTATTCTCAAGCCATGCATAACAATCGTATGTTTTACCCGATTTAGGATCATAAATGCTGCCGTTTTTCCATTCTTTTTTATTTGCATCATATTCCAGGCCTTCCAGGATTTGTAATCCCACTACAGACCTGTTTTGAAGCTTTGGATCCGGATTTTTATCGTCTTTGGGTGGCTGACCGTTTTCATACTTTTCAGGAATCATATATACGATGGTCCCAATGTATTTCCCGCCTTTTTGTTCCACTTTAATTTTTGTTGTTTTTTCATCATTCCACCAGATTCCGGCAATTTTATTGGCTTCCTGAGCAATACTGGTGCTTACATAGATGGCCAGGGCGAAAAGAAGTATGAATTTTTTCATAACAAACAATTTATCAATTAAATTTATTGAACGAAATTTATAAATAAATCTGAATCCATGCTTCATTACCAGTAACATTTTTTAAAATGGTAAAAATGGATCAGGTTTAATTGGTGAAGCGTTTTAGTTTTTACATACACACACAAACAGGATGAGAATATTAAAACGGATACTGTGGATTTCATCCATCTTCATTTTTGTAGTGTTTGTCAGTGGTTTGATTTTTTTAACCCATTTACGAAGATCAGCCTTGCCAGACTACAACAAGAATGTTTCTATGAATGGATTGTCTGCTGAAGTTGAGATCCTGCGTGATTCTTTTGCCATACCTCATATTTATGCAGAAAATGAGTTTGAATTGTACTATGCAGTTGGATTTGCTATGGCACAGGACCGGTTATGGCAGATGGATTTGCTTCGGCGGGTTACCCAGGGGCGATTGTCGGAAATCCTGGGGAGGGAGCAACTGGAAACGGATTTGCTCATGCGTGCCCTCCGGATTCAGGAAAAGTCGGAAAGGGTACTGGCTCAGACATCACCGCAGATCGTTTCTGCTCTGGAAGCTTTTTCAGCTGGAGTCAACTTTTATATTGACAATTATAAATTACCACCTGAATTCCGGATTCTGAATTATAACCCCGAACCCTGGCAACCCCTCCATTCTGTTAATTTAATTGGATACATGTCGTGGGACCTGACTTCGGGTTGGGGAACAGAAATGTTTTTATACAAACTCTCAAAGGAGATCTCAACGGAGCAGATAAAGGATTTGTTGCCCCGTGATCAGGTGCACCGGTCGGTCGTTTATCCTGATTTTTCTGTTTCGGATATTCCATCAGAAACAGTTTTATCGGCTGGTGATATGTTGGAACAACTTGGAGTACAGGTTTTCCATGGAAGCAACAACTGGGCTGTTTCAGGAAAAAGGAGCAAAACCGGCATGCCATTATTGGCCAACGACATGCATCTTGGATTATTTGCACCAGGCATCTGGTACCAGATGCATCACATAGTAAATGGTTCCTTGAATGTAACTGGTGTTGTGCTGCCGGGTCAACCTTTTGTAATTGCAGGGCATAACGATTCAATTGCATGGGGCATGACAAATGTATCTGTTGACGACCTGGATTTTTATGCTGAAATACTGAATGAGGATTCTACAAAATACCTGCTCGACGGGCAGTGGAAGGATTTATTTATAACAGAGGAAAACATATCCATAGCAAAGGAAGGTTCAGTAAGGGAAGTAATAAGATTTACCCACCGCGGTCCCCTCGTAAACCGGTTTAAGAATGAAAATGAAACACCATTGTCAATAAGGTGGATGGGGAATGAAATGAGCAATGAACTAAGAACTGTTTATCTGCTAAACAGAGCTTCGGACTGGAAAGATTTTCGCGAAGCGGTGCGTACATTCAGATCAGTGAGCCAGAATATAATTTATGCAGATGTTTCTGGAAATATCGGACTCCAGACATCAGCCGGTGTTCCCATCAGGTTGGGGTCAGGAATGGAGATTTATCCGGGTGATACAAGTTTATATGACTGGTCAGGTTTTATACCCTTTGAAGAATTGCCATATGAGCTGAATCCTGAAAGGGGATATGTATCATCGGCCAACAATAAAACAGCGCCCGAAGATTATCCTTATCTGATCGGTAACTGGTATGCATTGCCCGACCGGATAGACCGCATAAGGGAAATGCTTGAGGAAAAAAAACTGCATGGAACGGATGATTTTATACAGATGCACAATGATTTCCAGTCAAAGAAAGCGGAGTTGTTTGTCCCTTTGTTCCTGAAAGCCATCAGAGCTCATCAGGATTGGGATGATCAACAAAATAAAGGCATCAGCCTTCTGCAGAACTGGGACTATTCGCTTCACAGGGAGAGTAAAGCTGCATCGGTATTTGAAATCCTGTATCGCAGGGTAGCAGAAAACCTGGTTAAAGATGATCTTTCACCCCGGATGTTCCGTTCCCTGATGGGAGAACGCATACTTATAGATAATCTGATGATCAACATACTGGATTCTGATCAGCATGAATGGGCAGATGACCGTTCAACACCTGAAAGAGAGGACTGGAATGACATTGTTCTTCGTGCCTTTAATGAAACTATTGCCGAACTGAATGAAAGCCTGGGTATAGAAACGGAAAACTGGCACTGGGGCAACATACATACCATTACAATAAGCCATCCTCTTGGGGTAGTGGGTATACTGGACAAGGCTTTTTTCCTGAACCGGGGGCCTTATGGTGTTCCGGGAAGCTATCATACAGTTACACCATATTCATACTCTTTCAATAACCTTTATAATGTAAATCACGGAGCATCACACAGGCATATATATGACCTGTCAGGCTGGGATGCTTCAAAAACGGTGATCCCAACCGGAACAAGCGGAATACCTGCAAGTGAGCATTACCTTGATCAGACAGAATTATATCTTGGCAGCAGGTATCATTCCGATCCTTTCAGCAGGGACGTAGTACAGGGAAAGATCCGTTACAGGATGAAATTATTACCTGAATAGCAGGAGGTGATGGGGATGAAATACATGTGCAGCAAATAAATGATTATAAAGAAGAAGATTCATGAGTGAAAAGAAGAAAAAACAAACACCACCCCCCATTTATGTAGTGTCCGGGGCGCGTGGCCTGGCAGGTAATCATATGGTACAGTCCTTATTGATTCAGTATCCCGACAATAATATTCCGGTAGTTATACAACCAGGTGTCGACACTGAGGAGCAAATACAAAAGGTAGTTCAAAAGGCGAAAGCAGAGAATGCACTGATTACACATACCATGGTTGATCCTGAACTCCGCAGAAAGCTAAACAGGTACTGCGAGGAACAGAATGTGAGAAAAATTGATTTTATGGGTGAACTTGCCGATTACCTCGATGAACAGCTTAATGTGGAACCCTTGCAACATCCGGGTTTATACAGGGAGGTTAATCAGGAATATTTTGAGCGTATAGAAGCTATTGAATTTACCCTGTCGCATGATGACGGTATGGGTGCAGAGAAATTGTACGGAGCAGAGATTGTACTGACCGGAGTTTCAAGAGTTGGAAAAACACCCTTAAGTGTATACCTGGCCATGTTTGGATGGAAAGTCGCCAATGTTCCACTGGTTCATGGAATACAACCCCCAAAGGAATTGTTTGAAGTAGATCCCGGGAGGGTATTTGGATTGCACATAGCAGTGCCTCAACTGATCTCCCACCGGAAAAAAAGAATGGAAAGCTGGTTGAGCCATAAAAATGAAACTTATATTGATGAAGATGCAGTTAAGGAGGAGATGAGAAATGCGATGTTTATCTTTAACCGGGGCGGTTTTACTGTTCTTAATGTTACCAATAAACCAATTGAAAGTTCAGCCAACGAAATTATTAACATCATTTCCGACAGGTTTCCATTCAGAGGAAAGCGCACAGATACACCTCATTAGAATCTTAGAGAAGGACTTTAATCCCCGCGCGTGGTGTAAGGTGCAGGAGTTGCAGGTCGACTCCGGTTATCAGGTTAATTCCCGGCTTCTTACCTTTTTCAAAGCTACCGAAACGATCGTCGATGTTTAATGCTCTGGCGCCATTCAAACACCCCCATTGAATGAACTCCTCCAGTTTAATTTGCGGAAAATGTTGATGAAGGGTGATCATTTCATGCAGCACAGAAAGTTGATTATTGGATGCCAGGCTGTCGGTACCAATGCATATATTAAGCTGCTCATCCCTAAGAAGCATAACCGGAGGGAGCGTGTTTCCGATATAAAGGTTCGAGTTGGGGCAGACTACAAAAAAAGTATTATAGCTTTCCCGGCATTGAAGAATAGTACTGATGTCTTTTTTAGAGATAAAGGTGTTATGTACAAGCAGTAACCGGATTGCTGACGGAATGAACTGAAGTATGTATTCTGCGGTATTTTTATTTACAGGCTTCCTTTGTGAAATATCGAGCAGCAGATTGTTGCTATAATGATCTGCCAGCAGACCGTTGCCTTCTCTGATTAATTCATCTTCTGCTATACTTTCAAGGCAATGTATCGACAAAATACTCTCTTCCTTTACAGCCTTATCTGTTATCATTCGAAAAAGTGGTTCAGAAACTGCATAGACAGAATGAGGTGTTACAGATGATGACAAACCGGCTGTCAGAAAAAGCTTATGCACACCCTCAGCAAGAAGAAATGCTTTACTAGCCCTGGAAGGCAGGAATCCGAAGGCTTCCGAAAAGGTATGGTACCATAGGCTGCTTTGTTTTTTAATTTCTATCGTAATATCTGAATTTGCCACATCACCAATTGCTGCAATGCCTGATGATTTCATTTCAAAATCAGCTTTTTTTGCCGCAGCTTCCACAATTTCAAAGGGTGCATTCCTTAGTTTGTTGATTTCTCCCAAAAAACCGGGGAGTCCGTTTTGAGGAGGTATTTTACCTTTTAGATGAGAAAGTTCGAGATGACAGTGGGCATTTACAAAACCCGGTACCAAAATGCCATTATAATATTCAAGTCCTGCCTGCTCATGAAGCGTTCCTCCTGTATCAATAGCTTCTATTATAGTGCCGTCATTTTCACAAATCAGGATACCATATTTAAGGGGAGGATGATTGCCTGTAAAAATATAGGTGGCAGCAATTTTTCTCACTGTCTCCTTTTCTGAAGTTCCAGTTCCTGCATATTATCTTTGCGTCCGGAAAATTCCTGATCCATTTCTGAGAGCTGGTTCATTACCTGCCTGTACATTTTTTCGAACTTTCGGGGCTGGCTGGCATAAAAAACAAAGGATTGTTCAAATACTGTATCCACAACAGAATGTTTTTGAAGAATGGAATAATAAAAATCAGCCGAACTGCTTCTTCCAACCAGGGAATCACGATGACGGCGGGTGTTAAAGGCAGCCTCTGCCACATGAATATCAACCAGCAGGTTTACCATTGTGTTTTCCTGAAGTAGTTTTTCCGGCTTTTTTACCGGTGTTTTACTGCACGAAATCAACATAATGGATACAATTCCCAATATTTTGATATGTTTAATCATAACAGCCGCCAAAATAAGAATTGTTTACAAGTGCGGCAATAATGAGGGTGTTAAAAATAATCAAACCTTAAATTTAGACAATATGTATTGATGATTCTCAATCTTCCCCGGGCAAACGGAACCATTTACTAACAGCAGATGCAATAAAATATGCCCCTGTTATTTTACACCTCTGATAGGATCAGGGTACATTTGCTGGATATCTTCTCACCATATTCAATCTCTCAAGGATGAAGAATAATACATTTCATCATCAGTTCGCTAAGCCGTTGTTGGAAAATTTGGTAAAAAAAGTGAATATGTGGTTTGATACCTGCCGGGGGCGTATTCGAAATTTTCTGTAAACAAAGTATAATTTGATAGGAGGTTAACTGGTGATTTCTTCGTATTAAATTCGATGTTTAACGAATAAACACCGAATAAACACCAAATAAACATCGAATTAACCACAAATTAAATATGCATAAGATTAATACGAAAGTATTATCTGATAGCTTGAGAGCAACCTGGTCAGAAATATTTTCCAACGGGATAATTGTTTAACTTCGGGCACTGACGGTTAATCTGTAGTTTGTTATGTCAAGAAGAGTTTCTGTTTCACTTCAGCCACTTGGAAAAATATTGTACGTCAATGAAGGAACCTCCTTCATTGACTTTCTGCATGAATATGGAGTAGAGTTTCCCTGCGGAGGTAAAGGGACCTGCGGACGATGTAAAATAAAGCTGCTGGATGGAAAGATTGAAATGAATGTTGAGCATCAGAGAAAGGTAAAAAACCTGAATCTCGGTGATGAATGGCGTTTAGCCTGTTTTTGCAGGGCTGATGCAGATATTGTTATAGAAGTTTCTCAATTTGAAGAAATTATACTTGCTGATGATTCCACTTTCAGTTTTCAACCTCAGAATGGATATGGTATTGCCATTGATGTTGGAACATCTACCATTGTATTACAGCTTCTTGATTTACAAACTGGTCATGTTATTGATGTGGCTGCTTCATTGAACCCCCAGGTGAAATATGGTGCGGATCTGATATCGAGAATACAGAAAGGCCTGGATGGACTTCAGAAGGAAATGCAGAGGCTGATTCATAAAAAACTGGGAGAAATGCTGGCAGGTATTTCTGAAATTCATCTTGTGAATGTAACAAAAGTCGTACTTGTAGGCAACACTGCCATGCACCATATATTTTCCGGTTTGAACCTGCGCCCGCTTTCGTTCTATCCATTTGAACCGGATGATCCGGGTGTGCAGAAATTTTCGTCTCACACCCTGGGCTGGAAACTATCTGAGCAGGTGGATATCCGGTTTTTACCTTCAATAGGAAGCTTTGTTGGCAGCGATATTCTGGCAGGAATAGCAGCAACTAAGATGGCAGAAAGAAAAGAACTTTCTGTTTTAATTGATCTGGGAACCAATGGAGAAATCGTCCTGGGCAACTGCGACAGGATTATATGTGCTTCTACTGCTGCCGGACCTGCTTTCGAGGGTGCCAAAATCAGTCAGGGAATGAGAGCAGTAACAGGCGCAATATCTTCAGTAGAATTTTCTGATGGTATGCTGAAATGCCATGTAATTGGCAATACACCAGCCAGAGGTATCTGTGGCAGCGGACTGATTGATGCAATGGCAGTATTCCTTGAAAACGGAAGGATTGGAATGTTTGGCGAAATCAATTCAGGGGAGGAGACCATTTTGCTCGCACCCGGGGTTTTTCTTACCCAGCAGGATATTCGGGAATTTCAGCTTGCAAAAGCAGCCGTAGCTGCCGGATTGAATATCTTGTTAAACAGGTTTGACATTACCTTTGATGAGGTGAAGAACATATTCATTGCAGGTGGGTTCGGAAATTTTCTGAATCTTCAGAATGTAATAAAAACAGGACTGATTGAAGCCCGGGAGGACCAGATCATCAAAATGGGAAATACTGCCCTGATGGGAGCTAAGATGTTTCTTTTCAGCAATGAAACAGCAATTCAGGATATTTTAAATATAACTACACATATAAACCTTGAAGCTGATCCGTTATTTCAGGATATATTTATTGAGAAACTGATGCTGACATAGCCTGTGCTATCCGGCTGATCGGTTAATTTGCTGTCATTTTATTTATTCAGGCACGGGATTGTGTTGAACTTAGCTCCTTAGTTGAAAGTAACCCACAGGCAGCGTATATATCCTGGCCGCGTGACGCACGTATCGTAGTAAGTATGCCTTTCTGATTCAGTTGTTCCTTAAACCGGTTAATAGTTTCCTCTCCCGGACTTTTGAGGGGAGTACCCGGAACAGGATGAAACCGGATCAGGTTTATCCGGCATCTCAGCCCACTTAACATCCGTGCAAGTTCCTTTACATGGCGTGGTGAATCATTCAGACCTTCAAAAAGGATGTACTCGAATGAAATACGGCGCTGCCTGCCAAAGTCCCAGCTTTTGATTTCTTTTATTACTTCTTCTATAGGATAAGCCACTTGTACCGGCATCAGTTGCTGCCTTTCTGTATGAAAAGGTGTATGAAGGCTTACCGCCAGATGTGCTTCACTTATCTCAAGAAATTTAGCCATACCGGGGATAATACCAATGGTGGAAACTGTAATCCTGCGTGGACTCATAGCAAAGCCCCATTCAGAAGTAAGTATTTCAAGGCTCTTGAGTACTTCATCCAGGTTGTCGAAAGGTTCACCCATTCCCATATAGACGATGTTTGAAACTTTTTCTGATTCTTGTATGCTTTTAACCTGGTTGATGATTTCTCCTGCAGTGAGTTGTCCCTGAAAGCCCTGCTTAGCAGTAAAACAAAACAGGCAGCCCATTTTACATCCTACCTGTGAACTGACACAAACAGTAGTACGTTCACGTTCAGGGATCATAGCCGTTTCTATAAATTTATGTCCTGTAGTTGGAAAAAGGTATTTTTTGGTGCCATCCGTACTTTCCTGAACTTTAACCGGAAGTGTCAATCCAGTTTCATATTTTTCCGCCAGTAGTTCCCTCACTTTCTTCGGGAGGTTGCTCATTTCTTCTATAGAGGATATATTTTTTTTGTACAACCAGTCAGACATTTGTCTGGCAGAGAACCTGGGCAATCCCATATCTTCAGCAATCTGTTGAAGTTCTGTTAATGTCTTCCCAAAAAGCTTTTCTTTCATGGCGATCAAATTTTGGCAAAGATATAGGAATTTAATGAGTTGAATACCCTTGAAAGGTTTACCGGGATATCATAAATATGGATTGGTATAATTAAATGTCGCACAGATATGCAGGTAATTTATCCAAAATCATGCTGATATAACGAAATTTCAATTCCAGGATCATGCAGTACATGATTTATAAGGGAAATGATGATGGTTTTGTAATAGATTACATATTTCAGAGGGTATTAGAAAAAAAATTCCGATATTTATATACATCTTTAAATCAGTAAATCATGAAAACTTATTTGGTTTTTATTTTATTGGGTATCATACCTGCTTTTTTTAAACCCGGTGAGCCAGTTCCGGATGTTGATATAATCATTGAACAGGAAGGATACTCTTCTCCGGTTGCGTTTCAAAAAACAGGAGATAACGGGAAAGCAACATTTTCGAATCTTTCAAGGGGTGTATACCGGATAAAAATCATATTACCTCAGCAATCCGGTAAATTAATAAAAGGCAAAAACGACATTGATTGCCAGCTGGTAGCAGGTTACCACAACGACAAACATGAATATTATATCAGAGGGGATGAGGGTTTTTTCACTGTTGATTATTCAAAACTTAAAAAAGTCGCAAACAAGAACATTACACCGGTTTATAATCAGGGGAATGATCAACCAGGTAAAGTAATAGAGGTTGGGAAATTTGAAGTGACCGGCAACAATGGAAGTATTTCCATGGAATTCAATGCACAAAAACCCAAAACATTCGAAAAGATGGTAAGTCACATACGGGATGATGCAGGTATGGTAACAATTAAAACATTATTTTAAGAATTAACATATCCGGATCAGAGATTAAATGATTTTTAAATCAATTCCGACTTTTATAAATGCCTCTACTGCAAGATCAATTTCTTCCAGGCTATGGGCTGCTGACAACTGTACTCTGATTCTTGCTTTACCACGGGGAACCACAGGGAAACTAAAGCCGATGACATAAATTCCTTCATTGAGCAGTTCGTCGGCAAATTTCATTGCAAGTTGTTCATCATAAATCATAACCGGAACAATTGCAGTATTTCCCCTGACAAGTTCGAAACCTGCCTTCTTCATTTTATTCCTGAAGTACTTGGCATTTTTCATTGTTTTGGCAGGAAGGCTACCTGAAGAAGAGGCAAGCATTTCAATTACCTTCATGGTGGCACCTACAGTGGCAGGGGCAAGTGAATTGGAGAACAGATAGGGGCGTGAACGCTGCCGGAGCATTTCTATAATTTCCTTTCTTCCTGATGTGCAACCGCCGTTTCCTCCACCCAGAGCTTTACCAAATGTAGTTGTAATAATATCAATTTTACCAAGAAGACCGAAGTGCTCAGCAGTTCCTCTGCCATTTTTACCTATGTAACCCGATGCATGGGAATCATCAACCATAACCATGGCATCATATTCTTCGGCCAGGGCAACGATCTTTGGAAGTTTCGCCATATCTCCGTCCATGGAAAAAACGCCGTCGGTAACGATCAGCCTGAATTTAGCATCCGATGCATCCTTTAAACATTTCTCAAGATCCTTCATGTTGGAATGCTTGTATTTGTACCGCTGGGCTTTTGACAGACGCACACCGTCAATGATGGAGGCATGGTTCAGTTCATCTGAAATAATTGCAGAATCTTTACCAAGCAGCGGTTCAAAAATTCCTCCATTGGCATCAAAACATGCGCAATATAATATGGTATCCTCAGTACCTAAAAATTCAGAAACTTTTTGTTCCAGTTCTTTATGGATTGCCTGTGTGCCGCAGATAAACCTTACGGATGACAATCCAAAACCCCAGTAATTCATTGCTTCCTGAGCAGCTTTAACAACTTCAGGATGATTGGCTAGCCCCAGGTAATTATTCGCACAAAAATTTAATACTGTTTCTCCCGATGAAACTCTTATTTCAGTATCCTGTGCAGATGTGATAATGCGTTCCGATTTATATAAACCCTGCTCTTTTAACTCCTCAAGAGTTTTTAGCAGGTCTTGTCTCATTATTTCGTACATATTTGAAATAGTTAATAAAAATTTCAGTAATACCGTGTTAAATAATTTGATACAAATTAATAAAACAAATATCAGAAAAAGCGCGATATAACAGAAATGATTTAAAAAATTTCAAGCATAAAAGGAGAAGGAATTCCCTGAATGAACAGTTTATGAATTCCTGCATGAATATTATAACTTTATAACTCTGTTTGAATGTCTTCTGTGTATTTTTTGTCAGAGACGTTAATTTTGAGGTAGAATGCTATTTTCATAATTACCTTATAGTTGTTAATAAAAATTTTATACTTTTGCAGCACTTTTTTCGAACATGGGGTGGAGAACAAAATATGATGTTGAATTCAGGGGGCTGAAAGAGGGGCTTCACGAGTTCGAATTTGAGATTCAGGATGCGTTCTTTGAACATTTTGAACAGGCAATGGTTAACAAGGGCGATGTTCAGGTGAAGGTTAAGCTTGAGAAAAGAAGTTCGTTTTTAAAGCTTTATTTTAATATTAAGGGTTGGCTGGAACTCACCTGTGACCGTTGTCTTGAATTTTACAAGCAGGATATTAAGCAGAAAAGCGAACTTTTTGTAAAATTTGGCGAAAACGAATATGAAGATGATGAAATTATCTGGGTTTCACCTGAAGAACATAAACTTAATCTCGCGCAGTTGATCTATGAATATATTGTATTAAGCATGCCAATGAGACATGTGCATCCCGATAACAAAAAGGGAGAGGACGGATGTAATAAGGAAATGCTTGAAAAACTTGAAAAGTTACGGATACAGGAAGAAGAAAAGAAAGAAGCTGACCCCAGATGGGCAGCATTGAAAAAATGGAATAATAATTAAAATTTTATATCATGGCACATCCAAAAAGCAGACATTCAAAAACCAGGAGGGACAAAAGACGCACACATTATAAAGCTACCCTCCCAACGCTGGCCAACTGTTCCAATTGCGGTGCAACAGTAAAATATCACCACATTTGTCCTGATTGCGGGTACTACAGAGGAAAACAGGTCATTGAAAAAGAAATTACCGTTTAGAAGAATTAAAAGAAAAACCATCGGAAACAGATGGTTTTTCTTTTAATAAAATGATATCCACCCGAATCTTTTCTTAAGCACCAGTAACTCATTTATTTTCTGTATTAGTATAATCTTTTTGATTTTAACTATTACTTAATATCAGGGAAGCTTTTCCCAAACAAACATGTTTTCAGGTTATATTCGCCACCTGAAAATAAAACCAGATAAATAATGGCCAAAATAAGAGCAGCAATAACAGGGGTAGGGGCATTTCTTCCTGAATACCGGCTTAATAATCATGAATTGAGCACTTTGGTTGAAACTTCTGACGAATGGATCATGCAGCGCATTGGGATTAAGGAACGCCGGATTTTAAAAGGAGAGGGAAAAGCAACAAGTGATATGGGTGCTGAAGCCGTTAAGGAGTTATTAAAAAAAACATCCACTAAAGCCGAAGAGGTTGATCTGCTTATTTGTGCTACAATTACTCCTGATATGCCTTTTCCTGCAACAGCAAATATTATTGCACATAAAGCTGATATTCATAATGCCTGGAGTTTTGATTTAAATGCAGCCTGCTCCGGTTTTATTTTTGCCCTGGCAACTGCCACTCAATTTATTGAATCTGGCCGGTATCGCAAAGTTATTGTTGTTGGTGCCGATAAAATGTCGGCTATTACAAATTATAAAGACCGCACTACCTGTCCGTTGTTCGGAGATGCAGGTACTGCAGTTTTGCTGGAGCCTACAATAGAGGAACTGGGAGTAATGGATTACATTCACCATGTAGATGGCCTGGGCAGGCACCACCTGCATATGAAAGCCGGAGGGTCACTTAAGCCTGCGTCATTTGATACTGTCAGTAATAATGAACATTTTGTTTATCAGGAAGGACAAACTGTATTTAAATATGCCGTAACAGGGATGGCAGATGTGGCTGCGGAAATTATGAAAAGGCACCACCTGGAACCCGGCGATATTGCCTGGCTTGTACCACATCAGGCCAATATGCGTATCATCGATGCCACTGCAAGGAGAATGGGTGTCAGCAAGGATAAGGTAATGATCAATATTGAAAAGTATGGCAATACTACGGCTGCAACCATTCCGCTTTGCCTGTGGGATTTTGAAAAACAATTAAAAAAAGGTGATAATATAATTCTTGCAGCATTTGGTGCAGGGTTTACCTGGGGCAGTATTTACCTGAAGTGGGCATACAGCAGCTAAACTTCATTTTTTCATCTATACATTGATTTTTTTTAATGATTTAGTTGACATTCAGGATGATGCAAACGTTAAATCTGCAAGATGTATAAATTTTGCTTTTTTGTCTGATAAAATTTCGTAATTTCATCCGGATAAATAAGGTGTTAGGGTAATTTATACTGGTTGAATATAATGAAATTCAAAATGGCAAAGCAAACTACCAACTTCGGCGAAAATACCAATCAAGCCATCAATATCATCAATGAAGGTACGGTGATAAAAGGAGATATAATTGCAAACGGGGATATTCGCATTGATGGAGAACTCATTGGGAACATTGGGGCGAAAGGCAGACTTGTAATCGGACCTAACGGAAGAGTGGAAGGCGAAATTGATTGTAACAACATCGAGGTTGCAGGGTATATCAAAGGAAAAATTATTGTGTCAGAAATGCTGACAATGAAAGCATCAGCCAAAATACTCGGGGAGCTGGTGGCAGGAAAACTTTCGGTTGAGCCCGGTTCACTGTTTACCGGCACATGCACTATGGGTGATGTTAAAAATGCATCAGCAGTAAATGAAAGACCAATTCCGAAAGAACAAAAACAGGTTTGATTCGTTTATCCGGTACTCCAGTCTGGCTTTTGAAATGATGGGGATGATAGGGTTAAGTACATTTTTGGGGTATAAAATTGATCGGGCCATGGAAAACAACTTTATGTGGTTTACCCTTATCCTCATGGTTTTATCAGTCATTGGAACAGTTATTTATACAATCCGGAAATTATTAAAATAATGAGAGGGGAATTATTCAGGTTTTCTCTTAAAATTGTAATTGCTGCTCTTGCCTTGAGCATACTTGGGGCCATTATATTTTATTTTTATCTTCCCCATAAATATCTTCCCATATTACCGTGGATGTTGATCTTCTTTATGCTTGCCTCTATTTCAGGTCATGGCTATCAGCGTTGGATGGCAAAAAAAGATATGGGTAAATTTGTTAGGAGCAGCATGCTTATGTCTGTACTCAGGCTGGTTATATATTCAGCATTTGCCATTATTTATCTCGCCTCCAACAATGAAAATGCAGCCGTTTTTGTTGTTTCCCTTGTTGTTGTTTACATTACATTTACTTTTATTGAGATATCTGATTTGGGAAGGGTTACACGTGTCTAAAACTTTTTTTCGTAATGGATGTTTTGCTGATAGCTGATAATTATAATACTTTAAAGTATTTATAGAATTATATATCAATAACAACCAGATACTTTGAAAAATCTTTTAATTTTGTCAAGCTTGAAAAACAGGAAATAACATGCCTACTATAGCAAAAACTTTTTTTGCAGCTTTTTTAACTGTATTCTTATGCATTGGGCTGGCTGCAGCAAATATTACAGGAGATGAGGAACATCCTCCTGTTGATTCACATTCAGAGAAATCGTTTGACGCAGGAAAATTTGTTATTGAACATGTTCTTGATGCTTATGAATGGCATATTTTTACCTTGGGTGAAAGTCATGTAAGTATTCCACTTCCTGTGATTCTGATCAGTAAGTATCCTGAACTTCATGAGGGGGAAAAGTTTCATGTTTTCATGTCTTCGAAGTTTCACCACGGTCATGATGATTATAAGGGCTTCAGGTTATCACATTCCGAACAATTTAATGGTAAAATAGTAGAAGTTGATGAGCAAGGCCAGGAAATCGGCCGTCCTGTTGACTTATCAATTACAAAGGTAGTTGCAGGAGCTATTTTTGCTTCTATTGTCCTGTGTCTGCTTCTGTTTTCTGCAGTTCATTCTGCAAGGCAGAACAGGGGGAAAGCGCCCTCTGGTGTTCAGAACTTGCTGGAACCGGTTATTGTTTTTATAAGGGATGAAATTGCCAAACCTTCCATTGGTGAGCATTACAAAAAGTTTATGCCCCCGTTACTTTCATTGTTCTTTTTTATTCTGCTAAATAATCTTTTGGGATTAATTCCATTATTTCCTTTTGGAGCCAATGTCACCGGTAACATCTCTGTGACATTGGTACTGGCTTTATTTACTTTTTTTATAACAAATATTCGGGGAAATAAACATTACTGGAAGGAGATTTTTAATCCGGATGTGCCACTATGGCTAAAATTACCCATTCCCCTGATGCCTTTTCTTGAAATTACTGGTATGATAACCAAGCCATTTGTGCTTATGGTTCGATTGTATGCCAATATGCTGGCCGGTCATTTGATTATTACAGTTTTTATTAGTTTGATTTTTATATTCAGCAGTTCAATGGGCCTTGTGGCCGGTTACGGAGTAAGCCCGGTATCTGTTGTTTTTTCTGTGTTTATCATGATGCTCGATGTATTGGTATCGTTTATTCAGGCTTATGTTTTTACCCTGCTGTCAGCCATTTATTTCGGAATGGCAACAGCAGAACATCATTAGTATAAATTTAATTTTAACTGCTATGTTATCAGCTATTTTAAGCGTATTGTTACAGGTTAGCGAAAGTGCCGCCCAATTAAACGGAATAGGTGCAGCATTGGGAGCTGCTTTTTCTGCCATCGGTGCAGGATACGGAATCAGCCGGATCGGTGCAAGTGCAATGGAGGCCATTGCCCGGCAGCCGGAAGCCAGTGGTGATATCCGTTCAAACATGATTGTATCAGCGGCTCTGATTGAAGGTGTTTCCTTTTTCGCTGTCATTGTTTGTGCATTGGTTTTATTTGTGTAACAAAATGAACTGGAACAAGAGCCTTCGGGATTGCCGGGGGCCTGTTCCTCTTTGACAATTTTTTAAAAATAAGATATTATCTGATTATGGAACTCGTAACACCAAATGTTGGGACTATTTTCTGGATGATCATTGTTTTTGGTATTGTGGCTTTTGTGCTGAAACGCTTTGCATGGAAACCCATTCTGAATGCTTTGCATGAACGTGAAGATTCAATTGCAAGTGCCCTGAATGCTGCTCAGGAAGCACGGAGGGAAATGGAGAAACTGAAGGCTGGTAACGAAGAATTACTTGTACAGGCACGTAAGGAAAAAGAATCTATCATGCGTGATGCGTTATCTATGAAAGACAAAATTATTGCCGAGGCAAAAGAGAAAGCTATGTCTGAGACTCAGAAAAGTATAAGCGAAGCCCGCACTCAGATTCAGAACGAAAAGGCCAAAGCCATCAATGAAATTAAACTTCAGGTGACTGAATTATCTCTTTTGATTGCTGAAAAGGTAATCAGGAAGGAGATGACCAACGACAGGGAACAACGTGAAATGGTTAAAAAAATGATCGACGAAATTAAGTTGAATTAATCAGATATGGATGAAAGTGCAATTTCAGTAAGATATGCCAAGGCTCTGTTTACGCTTGGAAAAGAACAGAAAATCCTATCCCTGGTTAAAAATGATATGGAGACTATTATCGCAGCATGTAAGCATTCGGGTGAATTTAACCAGTTGCTTAAAAGTCCTGTAATTTCATCTTCCCAAAAGATAAAAATGCTGAGGCAGATTTTTAGTCAATCTGTAACAGCAGCCACAATGAACCTGCTTGAACTTGTCAGCAACAATAAGAGGGAAATTTTTCTGGAATCAATTGCAAGGAATGTTTTAGATCTGATCCGTAAGGAGAAGAATATCAAAACAGCTGTGGTTACAACTGCAAGCAAACTGGATCAGGGAACGTTGCAACTTATCACCCTGATTTTGGAGAAAGAGCTTCAGGCATCGGTTGAACTGAGTCAAAAAGTTGATCAAAAAATTATAGGCGGATTAATTTTAAGTATCGATAACAAGCAATTTGATGCAAGCCTGTTAACCAGGCTTAAAAAAATAAGGCATAAATTAATTCAAACCTCATTATAAAAATATTTTTAGAAGATCTGAAACATGATAAACATTAAACCGGCTGAAATATCTGAAATTCTGAAGCAACAACTTGATAGCTTCAGATCGGAGGCCGAACTTGAAGAAGTAGGTACCGTTTTGCAGGTTGGCGATGGGATCGCACGGATTTATGGCCTTTCAAATGTTGAATCAAATGAAATGATTGAATTTGAAAGCGGAGTGAAAGGAATTGTTCTAAACCTTGAGGAAGATAGTGTAGGAGCTGTTCTTTTAGGACCTTCTGTAGATGTTAAGGAAGGCGATACGGTAAAAAGATTGCAGCAGATTGCTTCAATCAAGGTTGGTGAAAAACTCATCGGCCGTGTTATCAATACAATAGGTGAACCTATTGATGGCAAAGGACCTTTGGGGGGAGAGTTAATTGAATTTCCACTTGAAAGAAAAGCACCGGGAGTTATTTACCGGCAACCGGTAAAAACTCCTCTTCAGACAGGCTTAAAAGCCATTGATGCAATGATCCCTATCGGAAGGGGCCAGCGGGAATTGATTATTGGTGACCGGCAAACAGGAAAAACAGCTGTAGCCATAGATACCATCATTAACCAGCGTGAAGGTTTTGAACAGGGTAAACCTGTGTATTGCATTTATGTAGCTGTAGGTCAAAAAGGTTCAACTATTGCCAATATAACCAACACGCTCACAAAATATGGTGCAATGGATTATACAGTAATCGTTTCTGCCACAGCCTCCGATCCGGCTGCCTTACAATTTTATGCGCCATATGCCGGAATGGCAATCGGAGAATATTTTCGCGATACAGGCAGGGATGCACTTATTGTGCTCGATGATTTATCGAAACAGGCTGTTTCATATAGAGAGGTATCATTATTATTAAGAAGGCCTCCGGGAAGGGAAGCTTATCCGGGCGATGTTTTTTATCTCCATTCCCGTTTACTTGAACGAGCTGCAAAAATCATTGAATCGGATGATATTGCTGCTCAAATGAATGATTTGCCGGAAGGACTTAAAGGCAGAGTGAAGGGAGGAGGTTCCCTTACAGCATTGCCTATTATTGAAACACAGGCAGGTGATGTTTCTGCTTACATTCCTACCAATGTCATATCTATTACCGACGGGCAGATATTCCTCGATACAAACCTGTTTAATGCAGGCTTCCGGCCGGCAATTAACGTAGGTATTTCTGTTTCCCGGGTAGGGGGGAACGCCCAGATTAAACCTATGAAGAAAATTTCAGGAACGCTGAAACTTGATCAGGCACAATACAGGGAACTTGAAGCCTTCTCAAAATTTGGATCCGATCTCGATGCTGCAACAATGAATGTTCTTGACAAAGGCCGGAAGAATATGGAGATCCTGAAGCAAAAACAGTATTCACCTATGAAAGTCGAACATCAGGTTGCAGTGATCTATAGTGGTGTAAAGGAATTGCTTAGAAAGGTTCCCGTCGATATGGTTAAAACATTTGAATCAGAATATCTTCAGGTACTGGAAATTGAACACCGGGATGTTCTTGATTCCATTAAGCAAGGTCAGTTTGATGATAACATTGAAAAGCTTTTGACTCAGGTGGCTATAGATGTAGCTGCACGTTATAAAATCGAAAGGAAAGTATAATTGCAACAGGAGCCATATGAGTGCCTAGTTTTCATAATGATGTTTAAAATATAAGATGTCAGGTTTAAAAGAAATACGGACCAGGATTACATCCATTAAAACCACACGGCAGGTGACAAGTGCCATGAAGATGGTTTCGGCTGCAAAACTGAAAAAAGCTCAGGATGCGATTATACAGATCCGGCCTTATGCCAGCAAACTTCATGAAATTCTTGTTTCAATTAGTTCAGGATTTGATGATGATGGAAAAATAGCATATACAATGCACCGGGAGCCTCAAAAAATTCTTGTAGTGCTTATTTCTTCCAACCGTGGCCTTTGCGGAGGGTTTAACCTGAACATTGCCAAAAAAGCAGTTGAATTGGTTCATACCCGCTACAGCCTGCAGCACCAGCTCGATGAGGTTGATTTTTTTTGCATCGGTAAACAAGGGGAGCGGCAGGTAAAACTTCGTGGGATGAAAGTAGTCGAAAGCAATCATGAACTCTTTGAACATCTTGATTTTGAACATGTATCAACTATAGCAGAACAACTCATGCATGCCTTTGTGTCGGGGAAATATGACAGAGTGGAGCTGGTTTATAACCAGTTTTTAAATGCAGCCGTACAGGTGCATACCACGGAACAGTTTCTTCCGGTTAAGATAGAGGAAGAAAAGGGGCAAAAGCAGTATTATGATTATATATTTGAGCCTTCAAAAGAATATATTGTAAAGGAGCTTATTCCCAGAATTCTGAAGATGCAGTTTTATAAAGCCCTTCTGGATTCACATGCTGCCGAACATGGAGCCCGCATGACTGCAATGCATCAGGCAACGGATAATGCAACAGAATTGCTTAAAGACCTTACTCTTCAATACAACAAGGTACGACAGGCATCCATTACAGGGGAAATACTAGAAATTGTAAGTGGAGCTGAAGCATTGAAAGGCTGATAAATGGTCCGAGGTGTTTTAACTGATCTTTCTAATTACAATTACAAGATCAGTGGCGGGTTGTATTCCCCGTTTTATTGCTTTTTTTCTGAATTCATCCAATTGTATACGCATGATTTCGTATTCGGGATGATTTTTAATTTGCTCAAGCATGCTTTTCATTTTTTCCAGACGGATATCTATTTCACCATTGTTTTCAGGAAGTAAAGGATTTTTGCGGTGCTCGAAATAAAATTGTACAGGCAAATCTGCCATCTTTAAAATATGTAATATGGCATTTTTCGTAAAGGTTTTCCTGTGAAATTTGCCTGTCAGCCTGTCAATGCGGCTGCAAAAATGGTGATATAATTTATGTACTTCCTGTGCAGGATTCAAATTGTCACTCAATGGTTCTGTAATGATGATGTATCCACCGGTTTTCACAACCCTTTTAATTTCCTTCAGGCTTTTTCTGACTTTGGAAAAATGGTGGAGTGCCAGGGACACATTTACAATATCAAAAGTATTATCATCAAACTGCAGCTTTTCAGAATCCATTTCAATAAAGCTTATATCAGGAAATTTCATTTTTGCAGCCTGAAGCGATTCATAATCCGGATCGACACCGGTAATAGATGCTTCCGGAAAACACTTCTGAAGAACCGGTATGAATCCTCCGGTTCCTGTGCCTACATCAAGAATGGATATAATCTTTATATCCGCAAAATAATGAATAAGTGGATTCATTTTCCCTGCAGCAATTATATTTATTTCGTAAAGTTATGAAAGGCCCGTAAGCAAATGTAAGGAATTCAGAATAATTTTTTTGATAATGCTGTTAAATCAGCAAAAGCATAGCAGAAAGGGCTGTAATGATAATAACAAAAATTCTGTATGTTCCATCTGGTATTTTTTTTATAAGCCAGATTCCGAAAAATGCCCCAGCAGCAATACCGGGAAAAAGTGTGACATCGAGTAGCAGGGTTTGAAGGTCAATTGTTTTCCAAACAAAAATGTGCAATGGAAACTTTACAAGGTTCGTAATCAAAAAAAACCATGCACCGGTGCCGATGAAATTATTTTTTGGAAGATGCATGGCCAGCAGGTAAATCGCAAAAATCGGCCCGGCTACATTACCGATCATAGTTGCAAACCCCCCAAGGATGCCCATTGTAGCAGCAAACCACCAGGTGTCAGGAAAAATAGTACTGCCTTTTTTTACATCCTTCCAAAGTAAAAGCCCGATACAAACAAATACAAGAATTGCAATAATATTCTTAAACCATTCATCATCAATAACCTCTCCTACCCATAACGCGATACCAATTCCTGCAAAAGACCATGGAAATAACTTCCAAAGATACTTCCATTGTGCATGTCGATTATAATATCCAACTCCAAACCAGTCGGCCATCATCAGTACCGGAAGCAATATACCGGTTGAAGCTTTACCTCCAAAAATCAAGGCTAATACAGGGACAACAAACAAGGATACACCGGGGACACCTACTTTCGATAAACCAATCAGCATGGCACAAAAAAACAGAAGCAGCCATTGCAACAAGGAAAAATCAAACATCCTTTATGAGTTTATCGGCAAAGTTAAAGGATTTTATACCTGCAGAAGCACCTAAATTATATTATTTTCCAGTTCCTGAAGTTCTGTCTCATCAATCCTGCCAAACCATCCTTCCAACCGGGCACGGGCTTTTTCTTTAATTTCAGGGGTTATATTTGAGGCAACTTGAGTGAGAACAAAAATCATTACACCTAAATCATCTGTATACCCAATCAGCGGTGTTAAATCAAAAATGGCATCCGTTGGAAAAATAAAATAACCAAGCGCAGCTGCAATCGACAGCTTGGTTTTAACACCTATCAGCCTGTCAGTCATAATGTAGTATAGCAATAAAGCCGCATAAACTACTTTAATACCTGCCACTTTGGAAAATTTTTTAATTTTATTCCAAAACGACTCTTCTGTGAAAAATCGTTCAAAACGATTTTTATCCATATTGCTACTCATATTTTTTATTTTTACATAATGTAATTTCATTTCCAAAAATTCCGGCTGCAAAAAACATACAATAAATGAATTTCAAAAATACTTAAAGATATTTTTTAGTTTTGCATTGTAATTAAATGAATATGGATATGAATAATTCTCCCCGTAAGCTAATTGTTCCAAAAGATGTAACGGATGCACTCCGGAATGTAAATTATCCCGGCAGCAGTGAGGATGTGGTTTCACTTGATATGGTTCATGAACTCCGGATTGCCGGACAACATATCAGCTTTTCACTTGTATTTCAGAAAAGCGATGATCCCAACATTGAAGCTCTTGTTTTGGAATGTGAAAATGCAATCAAAAAATATGTGGGCGAGCAGGTTGAGATTGAAGATAATATTACAATCAAATTTCTTCATAATATGGAACGCCCGGTGCTGCCCGGTGTTAAAAATATCGTGGCAGTGGCATCGGGAAAGGGTGGTGTCGGGAAATCAACCGTAGCTGTTAATCTGGCAGTGGCTCTCGCCAACACAGGGGCAAGGGTGGGGTTGATTGATGCTGACATTTTTGGGCCTTCGATTCCTAAAATGTTTGGTGTGGAGGATGTCAGGCCGGAGGGAGAAAAAGTGGAGGGACGGGATATGATTGTTCCGGTTGAAAAATATGGGGTAAAATTTCTTTCAATAGGTTTCTTTGTAGATTCAAACAGCGCGATCATCTGGCGGGGACCGATGGCTTCCAATGCTTTGAAACAATTGATTATGGATGCCCTGTGGGGTGACCTGGATTATATGCTTATAGATTTGCCTCCTGGTACAAGCGATATTCACCTGACAATGGTACAGACACTTCCTGTTACCGGTGCTGTGATTGTTACAACACCCCAGGATGTGGCTCTGGCTGATGTGATCAGGGGAACCAGTATGTTTCAAAGCAAAAACGTAGATGTACCTGTTTTAGGATTGATTGAGAATATGGCCTGGTTCACTCCTGCCGAATTGCCTGAAAACAAATATTACATTTTTGGTAAGGACGGGGGTAAAATGCTGGCTGAAAGACTTGGACTAAAATTACTGGGCCAGATTCCAATAGTTCAAAGTATTAGAGAGGGAGGGGATATTGGAACTCCTGTAGCTTCCGATCCTGATTCAGTCATTGGACAGGCCTTTGCCGGTGTTGCAAAAAATCTGAATCACCAGCTGCATCTGAGGAATATACAGAGAGCCCCAACCAAAAAAGTTAAAATCACCAGGAAATAGGTTTTACAGGAATTTTCCATAGTGGTGCCTGAATTATCTAAGCTTATCCACTTTAAGTTGCAGCTTAACAAATGGTGTTATAAAATTTATATTTTTGCGTCAATCCGGTAAAAAAGAAATTTGAGGATTGAACTACAATATTATTTGGGAACCGGAGTTTAATCCTAAAGCCAATGTTGAATTATTTTTGAAACGACTTTTACTATATACTTTTTTATTGCTGCTCCTGATGCCGCTGCTGCAGGGGTGTTCAACCAAAAAGAACACTTTTGCTTCACGTACCTATCATAAAGTTACTTCGCAATACAACATCTTTTTCAATGCAAATGAAAGTTTTAAAGCCGGTCAGGCCAGGGTTGAAACTGCCATAGAGGATGATTACACCCGGCTTCTTCCTGTATATAAGGAAAGTGATCCTGCTGTTGCAAATATGGTGAAGTCTGATATGGACAATGCTATTATAAAAGCATCAAAACTTATCGAAATTCATTCCATTACAGAAAAGCCCAAACGCAGGGCACGCCGTACAAGAAAGTATCAGGAATTTGCAAGTCAGGAAGAATTTAATCCGTGGGTCGACGACAGCTACCTGCTGATGGGGAAAGCATATTTTTACCAGCATAATTTTATGGCTGCAGTTGACAATCTTTCTTATATTCTGAGAAGATATAATGATGGAGATGCACGCCACGAAGCCAAAATCTGGCTTCTTCGAAGCTATACTGAACTGGAACGTTTTGGAGAAGCTGCTGAAATGATACAGGTTATCCAGAATGACCCTGATTTTCCAAAAAACCTTGAAAGGGAACTGGCAGTTGCAACAGCAAACTATTATATCAGGCAGCAGGAATATTCAGAGGCCATTAAATTTATTGATATCGCTTTAAGTAAAACGCGCTGGAAAAAGCAAAAAGCCCGCTTGCAATATATTGAAGCTCAGTTGTACAAGGAAACCAATCAACCTATGCTTGCAGCAGAAGCTTATAGGAAAGTGGTACGCATGAACCCGGAATACCGGATGGCTTTCAATGCACGTATAAATGGTGCAGGGGTATTTTCAGGAGAGGGTGATGTCGAAAAATCAAAAAAGACGTTGCGGAAGATGTTAAACGACAAGAAAAATGTTGAGTTCCGCGATCAGATTTACTTTGCGATCGGGAACATATTTTTCAGGGAAGGCAACCGGGATGTGGCCATAGAAAATTACAGAAAATCAGTCGCAAGCAGCTATAATAACCAGTTTCAAAGAGCGCTGTCTTCAGTCACTCTGGCTAACATATATTTTGAGGAAAAGAATTACCAGGGTGCACAGGCATATTATGACAGTGCTATGATTATCATCGATAACACTTATCCAGATTATCAGCAACTGTCGGCAAAATACAGGAGCCTGACCAATCTTGTTGAAAATGTTCTTACGGTTGAACGTGAAGACAGTCTTCAGCGCATTGCAAATATGCCCGAAAATGAGCGGGATCTGCTGATCGCCCGTCTGATGAGGGACGAACAGGAACGGCAAAGGAATCAGCAAAATCTGGAACTGCAGGCTCAGGGTGAACAGGGTTATTACCGATCCAATCGCTACAGGATGGGCATGGGAACACCTGAAGGCGGAGGTGGAGGATGGTATTTCTATAATCCTCAGACTGTCGCATACGGGAAGGTAACATTTCAGCAACGCTGGGGACAAAGGACACTTGAGGATCACTGGAGAAGGTCGGATAAAAGTACTGTGACCGAAATACAGGAGGATGAATTGGCAGAAATGGTTGATTCCTCAAAAATTGTCAAAAGAATTGATGATCCGCTTCAGAAGTCTTATTATACACAGGATCTCCCGCTGAATGATTCATTGATGGCGGTATCTCATAATAAGATCCGGGATGCCCTTTATAATGCAGGTAAAATATACAGGGCTGATTTCAGTAACTATGAAAGATCGGCAGAGACTTTTGAAAGTCTGATGAAGAGATATCCGGCAAACATCTATCAGCTTCCGGCTTATTTCGACCTGTATGACCTGTATGAACTAATGGGCGACAGGCAAAAGGCGGATTATTACCGGAATATGATCATTTCACAGTTTCCCCAAAGTAAGTATGCCCAATACCTGCTTAATCCAAATTTCTTTGTAGAAATGGAAGCCAGGAAGGACAGCCTGAACAGAATCTATGAAGAAACTTTTAAAAGTTACCGTTCCGGCAACTACCGACAGGTTATGAACCTGACAACTTCATTAAAAAGCATGGATCCCGATAGCCTGTTGGTTCCAAAGATTGAATTTATGGATGTTGTTGCCCGTGGAACGCAGTCAGATTTGAGAAATTTTGAGAATCTGTTAAAAGGATATATAAACACCTATCCCAAAGCCGAGCCGGTAAAACTGGCTGAAGAAATCCTCACACTGATACAGGACAGTACGCTAACTGATTACCAGCGTCTGGTTGATATGGGATATATCGCTGAGGAAATACAAAATGAGGAACTGCTTGCTGCCTCTCGTATGGAGGATGATGAATTTGGCGGAAAATTTTCCTATGAAGATGATTTACTTCATTATTTTGTAATTGCCTACCCAAGTAATGCCAATATTGACATCAACCGGCTGAAATTTGACATAGCCAACTATAATATTGATCATTATACTAAAATCGATTTTGATATTGAAACCGAAGGATTGAATGATCAGCTGAACCTTGTAACGATCAGGTCATTGGGAAATAAGGATGATGGATTGATCTATCACAGGTCGATTATAAGGAAAGCACCTGTATTCCAGACCCTGACAGGAACAGAATATGTGAACTTCTCCATATCTTCTACAAATTACCGGCAGATATTGTCTGATCGTTCTCTGGCTGATTATCTGAGATTTTTTGTAAAGAACTACAGCAGGTACATTCGTTCTGATTTTAGTGATGAGGAACCTGAATTGTCACCGGAAGAATTAATGGCTAAAGCCAGGGAAGAGGAGCAAATGCTTCGCGACAGGGGAGAGTTTCGTGTAGTGGATACAGGTGCTTCTGAACAATTTTCGTCCAATCTTGAAGGAACTCAAAGTTTCATTCTGGCAGTAAAAGATAAAAGTCTTTCAATGCGGCCGGCACTTGATGGATTTGCACAATTTAACCGGAATGAATTTGGTGGGTGGAACCTTGAAACACAGATAAAGCAGGCAGATGATTACCAACTGCTTATCGTTCAGGGTATCCCATCCGTAAATGAGGCTATGTCATATTTCAGGAAAGTGGTGAGCACAAGGAATCTGTTTGATCCTCTTGGCCAGTCAACCTACAGGAATTTCCTTATCACCGCAAACAACCTGCAGAAATTGCTTGATGATGTGAAAGTGGATGAATATATTGAATTTTTCCGTATACACTACATTCAACGCAGTCAGGCTACTCCTGTGCCTGCTCAGGACACCTTGGCAACTACGGGCATGAATGAAAATGCAGAAGAAGTGAATATCCCTGTTTCAACTGCTTATTCAGGCCCCTACAGTACTGACATAGAAAAGCCACATTACTTTGTATTTGTAATTCCTGCACAGGGAGTTGATAAACCTGCTTTTGTAGAAGGACTCGCTTCTTTTAATGATGCAGGGGAGGGAGCCGGTCTTTCTATCAGGGAGGTGCCGGTGGATGAATTCAGGAATGCAGTGGTTGTTACTGGACTGCCCGATAGGGATTCAGCACTGCGTTATTCCAAAATGGTAGTACAAAACCGTGATTTATATACACCTCTTGGTAATGCCAGTTACAGGAACTTCCTGATTTCGGATGATAATTTTGAAATATTTCTGAGTGAGAAAAATATCACCGGATACATGGAATACTACAAGCAGATTTATCTGGGTGAATGATAGCGGTTAAAGATTGTTAAGCTATAGTGAGTCACCTGTTTTGTTTTGTAACTTTACCTCAGTTCACTACTTTAAGTTTAAAATATGAGGAAACCACGCATACTTTGGGTCGATGATGAAATTGATATGCTCCGTTCACACATTATGTTCCTGGAAAGCAAAGAATATGAAGTTGAAACTGCAAACAATGGTCTTGATGCAGTTGACAAGGTGAAGGAGCATTTTTTTGATATTGTATTTCTGGATGAAAATATGCCGGGAATGAGTGGCCTTGAAACCCTCAATGAATTGAAAGCAATTTCTCCAAATGTACCTGTGGTAATGATTACCAAAAGCGAAGAGGAAAACATAATGGATGAAGCTATCGGTTCAAAGATTGCTGATTATCTGATTAAACCGGTAAATCCAAAGCAGATTCTTCTTTCCCTTAAAAAAAATATCGACCAGAAACGACTGGTTACCCGTCAGACGACTTCCGCTTATCAGATGCAGTTTTCACAGATTGGGATGAGGCTTAACGACCGTCTTAATTTTAATGAATGGCTTGAGGTCTACAAAAAACTGGTCTATTGGGAAATTGAACTTGGAGATTCTGAAGATGCGGCTATGGACCAGGTGCTGGCAATGCAGAAAGATGATGCAAACAAGGCATTCTTTAAATTTATCAGGGAGAACTACCTTGAATGGCTGAACAAGGATGTTGGCCAACGACCACTTCTTTCGCAGGATATCTTTCAGCAGAAAATTTTTCCACTACTCGATAACGGACAGAAAGTTTTTGTTTTGATAATCGATAACCTCCGCTTCGACCAGTGGCGCACCATTAGTCCTGTTTTTGAAGAATACTTTATAGTTGACAGCGATGAACTTTACCTGAGCATTCTTCCAACTGCTACAATGTATGCCCGGAATGCAATGTTCGCAGGATTATTGCCACTTGAAATTGAAAAGCTTTACCCTTCACTGTGGGAAGATGATGACAATGAGGGTAATAAAAATCCTCATGAAGAACAGTTGCTCCGTAAGCAAATGGAACGTCTCCGGAGAAAGGAAAAACTGTATTTTGAGAAAGTATCTGGCATTCGAAGGGAAAGGCAGACTGCCGACAGCCTGAAGAATATCCTTGAATCAGACCTTTCAGTGATGGTATTTAATTTTGTTGACATGATTTCGCATGCCCGGACTGAAATGGATATGATCAGGGAACTGGCCAACAATGAAAAAGCGTACCGGTCATTAACACTGAGCTGGTTTAACCATTCATCGCTTCTTGAATTAATACGTGCCCTGGCAGGCAACAACATCCGGCTGGTGGTAACCACTGATCACGGTGCAATAAGAGTCGATAACCCTGTGAAAGTAATCGGTGACCGTGAAACCAATACAAATCTTCGCTATAAACTGGGGCGAAACCTGAATTTTAAATCGAAACATGTTTTCGAAGTGCGTGACCCCAGACTTGCTTATCTTCCCTCACGGAATGTGAGTACCAGTTATATATTTGCCTGTAATGGCGACTTTTTTGCCTATCCAAATAATTATAACTACTATGCAAATTATTATAAAGATACTTTTCAGCATGGAGGGATATCGCTTGAAGAAATGATTATTCCATTTGTTACACTGAAACCTAAAGGATAAATGTTACCTATTCTTCTTTCCTGAATTCGTAACCATCTGATACATAAAACGATCTCCAAAAAGCATAAATGATTTCACCTGTTGATTTTCAATGACAAAAGGTAACTGTACCTTACCAAACATCGGTTGATTATATGTACAGGTTAGTTGTTCTTTATTAAATGGTGATAAAACTCCATATATGGATGGATGATATTCAAGTGATAGAATATAGTCGTCATTTATTCTTTTTATACTCGCTTTCCCATAATACCCGCCTATTCCCCAAAGCAGAAAATAGTGCTCACTTTTTAACATTAGTTTCAGTTCTGACCCCTCCTTCAATTAAAAACACCTGAAGTATTTCATTTTTTTCATTAAAAACATATTCAAGCTGAATATCCACGTCAGGTTCAGAAATAAAAAATTTTGTATTTGATTCAGGTACCAATTCTATTTCCCGTCCGAAGTTCATATATAATTTGCCATCCTTTTCTAAAACTTCAAATGGAAAAGGTGTTTCAATCTGCGCAATGTATTGATGGAGATTTCTATTTTTTAATGTTATAGGTTTATGATGATAAGGCATTATTACTTCCTTATCAAGAGTGATAGCGGCAATGCCCTTGGGTAGAAAATCAAGATTCGTTTCTCTGTTGGCTAATATAATTATATTGATATTGTCATCCGGATAATGCATCATCAAAGAACTATAACCTGGAATATTACCTGCATGGTATGCAACTTTCCTCCCAAATATCCGGTCAATAAAAATACCATAGCCTGCACCATGGTCTCCACGGTTGGGAGTATTCATTTTTTTCAAAAATTCTTTACCTATAATTATACCGGAATTAAGAGCATTGTTCCACTTATACAAATCTTCCAAAGTTGAAAATAAACCTCCGTCACTATAACCAATATTATAAGGAATAACCATTTGCGCCATTAATCTATTCGGCGTTTGGGTATATCCGTATGCTCTGTTTTTAATAACAGTATCTTTTTTAAAAACGCCACTATTGAACATGTCCGCCTTTCTAAAAATATTATTATAGATATAGTCTTCATATGTTTGTCCTGATACTCTTTCAATAATTAAACCCAATAGGATGTAGCCGGTATTGCTGTATCCCCAAAAAGTACCTGGTGAAAAGTTAAAAGGTAATCCTTTAAAAAGTTCTATGACAGAGTCTTTCGATAATTGAATATTATCGGGATTATATCTGAAAAGCTCAGGGTGTTGTGAATATTCCTTTATGCCGGAGGTGTGATTCAGCAGCATGTGTAATGTAATACTGTCTCCTTTGGGGTAGTCCGGAAAAAATTTGTTGAGTTTATCTGCAACGGAAAGTTCACCCCTTTCAACAAGTTGCATTATTGCAGCCGCCGTGAATTGTTTTGTAAGCGATGCTATTGGAAAGCGGGTGTCTAATGTGTTTTTAATCAACCATTCCCTGTTTGCATAACCAAAAGCTTCTTCGTATAAAATGTTACCATCTTTAGCTACAAGTACTACACCATGAAAGTCATATACAGAGGCATAAGCTGTGACAAAATTATCAAGTTTTGCACTCTGATCATTTTGTGCAGAACCTAAAATTGGCAACAACATCAATTGTATGAAAAAAATTATTTTATGCATATGTTTAAGATTATACATTCAGGTTGCTGTTATTTTATTAAGTTCATCAATTGCATATAAGCTGGCACCCAGGCAACTTTTAAAAATCATTAAGGATGAAGGCAGAAAATATTAAGTCCTGGCGGGCTATGTGATCTGCTCCTAAACTTAGTCTTAAGTAGTTTTTCAGATCTTGTCCCTGGGTCTGAAAAACAATTACTACAGCAGAAATAATTATATAAGTTATCACTGTTAACCGACTAAAGTCGGGATTATTAAATTTTATTATCTGTAGAGCCCAATTTATGGGCAATTCATTTAGCCATTAATTTTTAGACCCCCTCTATTTTCAAATCCATTTTAATTGAAG
>JAEYNZ010000133.1 GCA_023412195.1 Bacteroidota bacterium | reverse complement strand
TCAGTTTATAGGCCTTTACCTGGTTTTTAAAAAAGGTGGGCACATAGAGAATTTTATTTTCAATGGAATAATCAAGGTCTGCTGCATTTTCGTTTAAATCTTCAGTGTCTGAAAGGATGGTGGTTTCACCATCAGCAGAAATATAAAATATTTTACCGGCCCAGCTTGTAGTTAAATATCCTCCATCTCCAACCGGTGCGATGGCATCGCCATGGCCCATATTTTCAGCGATGATATTTACTTCTTTGGTGTCATGGTTTATCTCTTTAAACTGACTGCTGGCACTGGTTATTAATAGCATCCGGTCTTCTTCCCAATACAATCCGTTGAAACGTTCGCCTTCTTCACCTTGAAAGAATTCACTGACCTTTCCATTTTCAAGGGCATATATTTTTTGTGAATTCGAGCCGGAAACATACACAACTCCATTCTCCCCCACTGAAATGTCATTTAACTGCGGTTCACCATCAAATTGTATTTTATTGATGATTTCACCGGTTTCGATGTTTGCTTCCACCAGTGCGTCTATGTCGGCAATAAAAAGGGAGTTCCCCAGAATTCCCATTCCTTTTGGGGCATGTAACCCTTCAATCCATTTCAGTTCTGTGATGTTGCCCTGCATTTCCATTTTCGATATAAATCCATTGCCGTCTTTTTCCCATGGATTTAAATTTACATTCGAAACGTACAAGATGTTGCGCTCCCGGTCTATCAGAACCGATTCAGGTGTTCGTAAAAGTGTGTCCGATTCCCATACAAGTTCAATTTCAGGAGCAGAACCTTCAGCCCGGGCTTCGGTTTGTGCGGTATCTTTCTTTTTAGTTGAATTGCAGGAGATAAGGGACGTCAGCAGGAAAATCAGGAATAAGTTCTTCATGGTATTATTAAAATAAGGATTCATATTTCAACTGGTTTGAACTAAAGATAATCCATTTCTCAAAACTTTTGTTTGAAAACGGCAAATAATCCTGCAGCTCTGCTGTTGAATGGGGGCTGGTGCGAAACACACTGCTTTCACTTCTCCGGCGTTTTTGACTTATAAGGTTCTTTGGAACTTTCAGGCAATCAAAGATGAACATGATCCTGAAAAGAAGTATATTCTGTTGACTTTTTTTACTGGATGAATATGGACCTGCAGGCCAACTTCAATCAGAAACAGAATGTTTTTTCCCTTGTCTGAGGCTTATATTCGGCCGGTTAAGATAATATTACCTGAATAAACGTGAGTATCGTATATAGTTTCATTCGGTCACCCTTTGTTTTTCCTCTTCCGATGCTGTATTTCTCTTTTTAACCTTCAGGGCGGTGTTACCGAAGTTATGAGTAAAGGTAAGCCGGTAAACCTGCGTTTCAAAATTGAGCCTTGCATAGGAATAGAGGTTTAATTCAGGAACATCGGTTGTAGCTCTTATGATGAAGGTGTTGAATACATCGGTCATATTAAGGTTAAACCGGCTGTTTTCACTCACCTTCCACTGAACCCCGGCATCGATTCGGCCAAGGGGTTTTAGTCCGGCTATCCCTGCCATATATTTTGAGCGGTAAAAACCTGAGATTTCACCTGAAATGCTTTTGCTGAAGGTGATACTGTGACTGGAGTTAAACTGGTAATAATCCCTTGTCATATCTAGCACGATTCCTTCGTAGCCTGTGGTGACGTTGTATTGAAGCCAGGTTAGGTTATTTTGCATTTTCCACCAGGAGGTAAGGGTTACAGGCACTGCCAGAACAATTGAGAGGGTATTGGTATGATCAAGGTTCCGGGAAGTGATAAATTCCCTTGTCCCGTCATCACTCAGCCGGGGCTGAAACCGTGCAATGGCATTGGAAGTAGCTGTGTGGCTTACTGTCAGAATCACCGATTTTACCTGGTAATCGGCCTTGATGATGTTGCTGAAGGCCGGAAGCAGGTTTTCATTGCCTGAGAGAAATGTTTCAGGGGTAATGAGGATGACGAAGGGAGCCAATTCGTTAAAGGTTGGCCGGTCGATCCGTCGGCTGTAAGAAATTTGAAAGGTGTGGGAATTGAACAGTTTTTGGGAAAAATACAGGGTTGGAAACAGCCGGCCGTATTCCAGGTCAATGATTCCTTTTTCGGTTTCTGAATCAAGAACCGTGTTCATGTATTCAT
Organism: Bacteroidota bacterium; assembly: GCA_023412195.1. GTDB lineage: Bacteria > Bacteroidota > Bacteroidia > Bacteroidales > Prolixibacteraceae > Mariniphaga. The sequence goes on along the minus strand of JAEYNZ010000133.1, from coordinate 26,509 downwards.
ACCTAAAGCCGCCATTCAATTTTGTTCCTTTTGTTATGTTAAGGCTCAACGACAAGAAAGCTGCCCCTATCGATTCATTCATCTTATAATGGCCTGTAAGTTCAGGGTCATAACTCCATGCTCCTTCGTTGAAGAATCTGACACCGACGTTGTTCTCAAATAATGTCATAGTACCTTTCACTCCGGCTTCGAGTTTAATCGCGGGAGTGAATTGGTTGGAGTAATCAAGAGTTGCCACCAAAATGTCGATGGGAGTTTTTTTCCTCACATCGATGTTTTCACCAGGCAGCTCCTGATTGTCAGCAATGAGATGGGCAATTTTATAATCAGAAGGATTGGAGTTGTAATAATTGAGGTAATCTACATTGAAATCAAGCACTGCCTCTTCAGTGAAGTTGTGCTTTAGGTTGATGTTTCCCATTCCGTGCAACCATTGGTTTCTTTCATCTGATTCCATTTCTGTCCGGCGTTCAGGCACCTGGTTGCGTGAGTATTGTATGTAGCTGGTTGCATCGGCTTCCCAGTTCCGGGTAAACCCTGTCACCAGCAGGCTCAGTGCTGTTTTGCTGCTGAGGGTATAATCCATTCCCATCTGAAGGTTATGGAACATAAACAATTCTGCCCCCTTGTGATCGGCTTCTGTTTCCACAACAACTCCCTTGTCCATACTACGTCTGTATGTATAAGGATAATTTCGTGAATTGTTATAAGTTGCACTATACGTTGCAAAGTAATTTACCCTGTCGACATGGTGATTGATGTTGAAACTGCCATTCATCTTTTCCCGTTCAGCCACTCCGGCTCCCAGTGTAAAAGATCCGTTCGTGCCAAAATCTTCGTTCTTTTTCAAAACAATGTTGATGATCCCTGCGTCGCCATCGGCATCATATTTGGCTGGAGGGGTGGTAATCAGCTCGATCCGTTTTACATTGTCGGCACTCATTCCATCAAGCATCTGCACAGCAGCTTCAATGGGAATGCGACTCTGCTTTCCATTGATTATTACCCTTACTCCACTTTTCCCTGCCATTGTAATGCTGTTGTTCTGCCGGCTTACAATTACTCCAGGTGATTTTTCAAGGATCTGCAGTGCTGTATTCCCGCTGGCAGTGATGCTGTTTTCAACATTAACGACCATCCGGTCGATCTGCATTTCATATAAGGGTTTTTTTGCCACAACATGAACATCCTGAATATTGTGGTTTTCAGTAGTCATTATAACAGGTTCAATATGATAATGTTCTAAACCCGGTTTAACCTCAAATGGAGCAGAAAAGGCAGATTGGTAACCCAGCAGGCGTGTTCCGATGATGTACCATCCAGGTTTGAAGCTTGTAAAACTATATGTGCCTTCTTCGGAAGCTACCACAATGGAAACAAGGGTTGAATCGGACTGGTCTAATAAAAATACATTTGCAAATGGAACAGGTTGGTTCAGGGAATCTTTTACAGCTCCCTGAATTTGGGAAATACCCTGCAGAGGAATAATCACTGCAAGGACAACAACACATGTAAAGTATGTGTTAAGGCTTGAATGCTGTTTTTTCATCGGACAATAATTTAAGATTAATCTGTCCTCTATTGTTAATCCAGTAACAATAGGGATCTGTGAATTGTTGTGCAACTGTACCTGAATCTGCATTAATATTCGATATTTTGAGGAGTTGAACCATATCTTTATAGCTACTGGCTGCAAAAAGGATAACGATAGAGATATGGTTTTTTAACAATGACCTGCCTGGGCCTGAAGAAGGATATAAGCGTCTGCAACTTCAGCGGAGGAGTCTTTGTTATATAGCACAATTACCATGAAATGTATGCAAAGATCATCACTGACATGCTGTTTCTTTTCAGGGAATGCCTGTTTAAGTCAAAACATCCCCCTGCTGAGTTCAATTCAGGCAGAAAGTTGCGTGTACATGTGCATAAGAAGAATGTCGGAATGCTCATTATCATGGATATGAAATTAACCTGTAATTAGCAATGATAACTAAAAATAAACTCTCCTTTTTCCTGGTGATAGCTGTTGTGGGACTTATAGTTTCACTGACAGGCTTTTTCAAAACATATTTTATACCTATTGCAGCCAATTCATTTTCGTGGCCGGTTTTTATCCATATTCATGGATTATTTTCTTTTGGGTGGATCATTCTTTTTCTGATACAGACACTGTTGATTCACAAAAACAGTTACCGAACACACCAGGTGTTAGGATCTTGGGGGTTGATTGTAGCTGTAGGCGTCACAGTGACTATGGTACCTGCAGGTATTTATGCGGTACAAAGGGAACTGCACACCGACCCTGGGGACAGTGCTTATTCCAGTTTACCAGGGGTCATCACATCGGGCTTCATGTTTTTAATACTTGTGCTGGCTGGTGTTATTAAGAGATTTGATCCGGAAACGCACAAAAGGCTCATGCTGCTGGCTACAATTGTTGTATTGTGGCCTGCCTGGTTCAGGTTCAGGCATCTGTTCCCGTCGGTTCCCAGGCCTGAAATCTGGTTTGCACTGGTGTTTGCCGACAGTCTTATTATTATTGCATGGATATGGGACAGATCCAGAAACGGAAGGATACACCCTGTACTGAAATATGCCGGCCTTTTCATTATTTTAGAGCAAACAATGGAACTGATATTATATGACAGTCCTTCATGGCAACAAGCATCCAGATGGATGTTTGATATAGTTACAGGTTAACCGGATTCAATTTCTTCATGGCACTTCTTATCTGAAACATCAAAACCGGGTCACCTGCAAGGACCAGGGTTGAAACATAATCTGCCGCCAATGTCTAATACTTCATTTGCAGGAATAGCAGAAAGAAAGATTTTACATAGACGGAAGATTTGAAAATGATGGCACAAACCAGCCCTGTTTATTTTCAATTTTCCTCATATGTACTTCAAATTTATCCCACAATTCAGAAAACCTGTTGCTGTGTTTCTCCATAAAGGTTTTATCTCTTGTGCGCATGGCTAAAGGATTTTCTGCTCTCAGCATTATAATCATCAATGGAGTTTCATAGCCCATCATAACCTGGAAGGTATCAAATGAATATTCAGACTGATGTTCCTTGTTAAAGCTGACAAATTCCTTAACCACATCGGAAGCTTCCTGTTCATGCCCGGATAACATGTAGTAGAACCCCCATTCAACATACCGATTATCCATAGTCTGGTTAAATGAATCATGAAGATGGTACGATAATTCAGGATCCCACCTCATTACCATATATGACATTGTCGATAAATCCCTGAATTTGGCAACGCCGTCATATCCGTCCTCTTTCATTTTTGCCGACATCTGTCCGAGTTTTGTAAAAAGGGTATCGAGTGAAGCAAAATTACGGAGAAATATCACCCAGTAAACAGCATACTCATCATTCTGATAAGCATATACAGGAACATCAAGCTGGTACTTTTTCCATAGGTCTACAGCTTCATTCTGAACTTGCACAAATTGCGGATAATCGCATGGAGCGACTTTCTCCTCAAAAACAACAATCAATGGGGAGTCTTGCTGAGCATTCAGAACCACAGGAAAAATGGACATAACAAACATGCTCAAAAAAGCCGGAACGATAAACTTTTTCATAATACATGATATTAATTTAGTTATTATAAGTTACTAATAATTAATGTTTTTGGCAATGATTTATGATTTAAAATATCCGGAATAGTGGTTCATTTTTTACTACACTGATGATATAATCGAATGGCCTGAACCCGAAGTGACAGTTCACATCAATATCGATGAATTGGGGACCCGTGGGTTAAACTCCCGTAGAAAATTACTGTTATAAATATTCATTGTAACATTGCTGGTATGGCACGAATTTTCATAACAGGTTCAAGCGATGGCCTTGGCCTGCTGGCAGCAAAGCATCTGGTGCATGAAGGCCACATTGTAGTACTGCATGCAAGGAATGAAAAAAGGGCATGTGAAGCACTGGCTAAAGTACCCGGAGCAGAACATGTACTGGCTGCTGACCTTGCATTTCCGGAGGAGGTAAAACGTCTGGCAATTGAAGCCAATGCCCTGGGTACATTCGATGCAGTGATCCACAATGCAGGGGTGTACCAGGTTGCGGGGGATGTCATTTTCAGGGTGAATACACTTGCACCTTATATCCTCACCTGCATGATGAACAAGCCGGAGCGGCTGGTTTACCTCAGCTCGGGTTTGCATATGCATGGCAACCACCGTATACATGGTTTCGAACAGGGGAATGTGAGCTATTCAGATTCCAAATTACATGTGTTGCTTCTAGCTAAAGTGATAGCCCGTAAATGGCAGGGAGTTTACGCCAATGCAGTTGACCCTGGGTGGGTGCCCACAAAAATGGGCGGGCGCGGCGCTCCCGGCAGTCTTGAGAAAGGTTATGAGACACAAGCATGGCTGGCTGTAAGTAGCGATAAGGAAGCATTGGTCAGTGGCCGTTATTTCTATCACAAGAAAGAAAAACACCATCATTCAAAAGCTGATGACAAAGAGGTGCAGGAAAGATTCCTGAACCTGTGTGAAGCAACCAGCGGAGTGAAATTTAAGACGGAGTAAAACCAATAACCTGCCTCCGGAGTAGACAAAAAAATACAGCCATGGCTTCAGGCTAAAAAGCTTTTGTTATATTAGTAAATAAAACTTTAAAATGAAACTTATATATTATCCTGTTGTCATTTTCCTTTTAATAACCGGTGTGCGAGCCAAAGCCCAAACGGAACAAATCAGCACCATTGAAATAAACCCTGATGAAAAATATCAAACCATCACCGGGTTTGGAGGCTCGCTGGCATATTACGAAAACTGGCTGACCTCCCATCCCAACCGCGTAGAAATATATAACGTTATTTTCAGGGAACTGAGCCTTGATATCCTACGGGTAAGAAATGCCCACGGTTACGATGAGGGGATGATTAGCCGGGTTAAACAGTTTGCAACTGCGGCTAACCAGTCGCTGGGGCATCCCATCGACATACTGGTTACCTCATGGGGTCCGCCGGCTTATTTAAAAAGCAATAATGCCACCAATAATGGAGGCACATTAAAATATTCCGTGGTAAACGGTAAAGTTGAATTCGATTATGCCGGTTTTGCCCGGTGGTGGAATGAATCGCTCAACAGTTACAATGCCAATGGAATTTATCCTAAATATATCAGCATACAGAATGAGCCAGACTATAAGGCTTCATGGGAAAGCTGTCTTTTGCGCCCTTCGGAAGTGGTAACGATAAGCGATACCATAGCCGGCTATAACAAAGCGCTGAATGCAGTTTATGATACAGTGAAGCTCAGAACAAGTCCCTCATTGTTTCTTGGGCCTGAAACCATCGGTATCGGTTATAATGCAGTAGAAAGTTATATTAATGCGCTCGATCTGAAGAAACTTTACGGTATTGCGCACCACCTTTACCATGGTGCAGAAGGCGGTACAACAGCCAACGATCCATTTACTTCTGCCGATTACAAAAAAGTAGGAAATTTTCATCCTGGAGTGCCCCATTTTCAAACTGAATATTCCCGTGGCAACTGGTTTCAACTGGCAGGAATGATATTTCAGTCACTGGTACAGGAAAATGTAACAGCCTGGATGTACTGGGATTTGATTTGGGACGGAGGCGGACTCGTGAATCTTCACTTCCCGTGGGACCGCAACCGCTGGACCAATCCCAGGGGTTTCAACCGAACCAAAGATTTCTATGTATTTAAGCATTATTCCCGTTTTATTCATCCGGGATGGAAAAGGACAGCCACTACACCAGACAATCAGTATTTAAAGACAACTTCATTTATAAGTACCACCGGAGATTCTGCAACTTTTATTGCCATTAACCGCTCGGCAACAGAGACATTTAAAATCCGGCTGCAGATTCCCGGTTATATCATTAAGGAAGCAACAACCTATACAACAACTGAAACCACAGATTTCGATACTTTGTCGTACCTGGCTGACACGATGTTGCTTGTTCCTCCCAGGTCGGTCAGTACAGTTGATCTCCGGTTATCAGAAATAACTACCGGCGCTAAAGTACAGCCGGAACATTCAGTCATTCCGGACCTGGCGGCAACAATTCATCCAAACCCGTTATCACAATCAGCCTTCATCCGGCTGATATTAAAACAGGAATCAAATATTACGCTGGAGGTATTTGATTTATCAGGCAACTGTTTATACATAAGAAAAGCAGGCAAGTTTCCTGCAGGAACACATCATATACCTTTTGGCCGGAACGGATTGGATCCGGGCACTTATATTTGCCGGATTTCCGATGGTGCAGGAAAATCAGCACAGAAAAAGTATCTGATTGTAAAATAAAACATTACCAACCGGAACCGAAAAGAGGATTTATTTTCCGTTAGGCCAAAACATCCAGTTCCACCCGGGAGGTTTCTGGAATAGAAAAGGTAATGCGGGAGGAAGAAGTTACCGGATTGGGAAAAAGGAGCTGCACATGACCCCCTTGCAAAGTTGCTGGCCCGCAGGTGCCTGGTGTTTATGCAAATGCTGTAGACCCGGGATGGGTTCCGACAAGAATGGGCGGTGCAGGTGCACCCGGCAGCCTGAAAAAAGGCATTGAAACACAATCGTGGCTGGCTATCAGTAACGACAAAGAGGCACTGGTAAGCGGCCGCTATTTCTATCACAAACAGGAAAAACGCCATCATCCCCAGGCTGATGATCCAGATGTGCAGGACCATTTCATGGAACTGTGCGAAAAGGTTACAGGCGTAAAGCTGCAAGATTAGCAGCACGCGCCATCTCAGGCACGATCACTTCCATTGTGTAAGGTTGTTCTAGGAGATTATTATTCAGGGCACCTGAAGCCTCTGAAGCATGAAAAGCCGGTCGTTCAGATGCAACAAACCAGCATTGGGGCTGTTATATTGCACATGAAAACAGAAAAACAAAAAATGCTGTCGGGCGAATTATACAATGCACTTGATTCTGAACTCATAGCTGAACGGCAAAGAACAAGGCTTCTGATAAAAGATCTGAACGATACAAGGGAAGATGAAAATGAAAACAGAAAAAGCATTCTAAAGAATCTTCTTCCACACTCGGGTGCAAACTTGTGGGTACAACCTCCCTTCTATTGCGATTATGGCACCAATATCATGATTGGTGACCAGGTGTTTTTTAACTTTAACTGTGTAGTGCTGGATGTAATGCCGGTGGAAATAGGCAGCAGGACATTAATCGGCCCCAATGTACAGATTTATACAGCTACCCACCCTCTTGATCATAAGGAAAGGGCATCAGGACTTGAGTATGCAAAGCCTGTTACAATAGGTGAAGATGTTTGGATAGGCGGGAGTGCTGTGATCTGTCCGGGTGTCTCAATTGGCGACAGGACGGTTATCGGAGCCGGAAGTGTGGTCACGAAAGATATTCCTTCGGATGTTTTTGCGGCAGGAAATCCATGTAAAGTCATACGGAAACTTAACGGTATTGGTGAATGAAACAGAAGTTTCGGCAGGATAATCTGAATGATGCTTTATCCGTTAATTTTTCCCCACCACCTGCCTGCCTTCCTGAAAATCTTTTTAGTGGCATCTTCCACCGATTTATCTGCCTTCCGGTATAAATCGCTCTGGTGAATTTTTTCAGCAGCATCGTCAATAAATGCTTCTGTTTTTTCTACCCAGCTTTCTTTTTTGACCTCTGTATTTTCCTTTTTCTTCTGGTTCATACTGCAACAAGTTACTGACCAAATATAACAGATTTAGTGAGAACCTGCTAAATAAGCCTGCATCATATCCATTTCTTTAACTTTTGTAAAAACCTTATCGGGTTGATTAATATCAACAATCCTTATACTTAAAATACTCCTTATCTGTCGTAACTTGTACTATATGTTTTGGTTACTTAAGTAAAACTAAAGTCCCTTTATCATGAAAAACACAATCTACCTTTTGCCACTTATGTTGGGTTTATTGGGGCCATCACTTTATTCATGCACCGATAATTCGGTTCTGAATGAAATAGAATCACCTGATTTAAAAAAGGCATCTACTGTTTTTTTAACACCACTGGAACTACTGGGCAAGAACATTTTCTTCGACAAGATTTCATCGCCCTCAAACATGTCATGTGCCGACTGTCACGGACCTTCTGTTGGTTTTACTGGTCCCATCGGTGGGATTAATCTCAAAGGTTCGGTTTACCGGGGGGCAATACCTCAACGCTTTGGTAACCGAAAACCACCGAGTGCTGCATATGCAACTTTCAGTCCTGTGCTGCACTTCGATGAAGAGGAAGGCCTGTTTATTGGCGGGAACTTCTGGGATGGAAGGGCAACAGGAGAGGTACTGGGGAATCCTGCAGCCGATCAGGCTATGGGTCCGTTTCTGAATCCTGTTGAACAAAACATGCCGTCGGAGAAGGCTGTTCTGGTAAAAATATCCAGTTCCAAATACATGGATTTATGGGAAGAGGTCTGGGACAGTCCAATTGCCTTCGATACAGAAGCTGAAGTGGAACTTAATTATCACAGGGTTGCACTGGCGGTTGCTGCTTATGAAGGATCGGTGGAGGTAAATCCATTTACTTCCAAATATGATTACTATTTAAAAGGCATGGCCGAACTGACAGAACATGAAGCCTGGGGGCTTGAACTCTTTGAAGGCAAAGGAATGTGTTCTGCATGTCACCCCAGCGAATGGGACGGAGGCAGCACTATGCCCTTGTTTACCGATTTTTCATATGATAACCTGGGTGCCCCTAAGAATCCCGACAACCCATTCTATAAAATGGATAATGTATTTCTTGATGACGGCACACCCATCAATCCTGAAGGAATTGCCTGGCTTGACAAAGGTCTGGGAGGCTTTCTGGAAACGCATCCTAATGCAGAATGGGCAGCTATGGCTGTTGAAAACATGGGTAAACATAAGGTACCTACATTGCGTAATGTTGGAAAATCAAATGGTAATAATTTTCCAAAAGCTTTCCTGCACAATGGTTTCTTCAAATCATTGAAAGAAGTGGTGCATTTTTACAATACCCGTGATGTGAAAATGTGGCCTGAGCCTGAGATAGCTGATAATGTAAATACTGAAGAACTGGGCAACCTGGAACTCACCAATGAGGAAGAAGATGCCATTGTAGCATTCATGATGACACTTTCTGATGGATACAGGTTAAAAAAATAAATCAGCAAACCTAATAATTTACCGGGTGAATATGCTCCTGTTTTACGAACACAAGAGTATGTAATCACCCGGTTTATATTTTCACAGAAAATAATAGGGCATTTCCCAATGCTTATGAAGATCAAGACAGCGAAATTATAATGTCTCCTGCGCCCTGCATTAAAGTATGACCATCTTCTTTACTGTTGGGGCATAAGAAGTGCCTGCCTTCAAAAATAGAAAATACACTCCGGGATTTAACCTTGCATCCGCATTCCATATTACCTGGTGACTGCCGGGACCATATAAATCATCAATCAGACATGCAATCCTGCTTCCAACTGCATTCAAAACATACAGTTCCACCCGGGAGGTTTCTGGAATAGAAAAGGTAATGTGGGAGGAAGAAGTTACCGGATTGGGAAAAAGGAGCTGCACATGACCCCCTTGCAATGAAGTCTGGCTGGCAGAAGTGGGTGATTCCCCAGAATATTTTTCAAGTACAGCCATCTGTGGCCTGTCGATATCACCCTGGGGTTCAACTGAGAACATATAGTTACCCCACCATGGACCAACTGCCCAATATGTCCACCCCAGCCATACGTCTCCATTATCTTGAATGTATGAAAGCATATTATCAAGCGCTCTCAGACATGTTTCATTATTGGCTATGCCAAATTCCCCCAGAAAGCCTTTCTTGTTATTGGAACGCAGCCAGCCAGTAAAGGTTTTTAACCTATCGGCCCCAACAGTTGCACTTTCACAGGTGGAAGACGTACCTGAAGAATTGCTGTCGAAATACTGGTGCACTTCGTAAGCATAATTGTCGAGTGAATCAACGACACCTTTCATTACGGTGCTATTAGGTGTTCCATACCAGCTGCTTGTCCATGAATGTGCTCCGCTCCAGCCATTGCCAGGTACCAGTATCAGATTGTGTGATCCGGATTGCAGCAATGGCAGCATTGGCCCCTTCAAGCCACTGTTCTGTAGACATACTATGCGGTTCATTCATCAACCCAAAAATGACAAGTGAATCATGCATAAATTCGGATGCTACTCTTTTCCAGAAATCAGCAAATGCATCCTCAGGTACATTGGATGAGCCTATAACACTACCGTAATACCGTGCATAATTGTGCGGATCGAGAATGGTATAGGCTCCTTTGGAAGAGGCATACTTTACAAAATTCCTGATCCTGCCCAGCTCTGAGGAATTCAGGCTGCCGTAAAAATCATGCTGCAGTCTCTCCCAACGAAAAGGGAGCCTGAAGGTGTTCATCCCTTTCAATATAAAGTAGTCAACTTCAGCACGGGTTGGATATGTATAATGCTGGTTGTAAGTTCCCGGAAGATGGCTGTCACCAAATTCAGCACCAGCAAGATTCACACCCTCATGTTTATTCTGTCCCCTGGTATTTATTGCCGTTAAAAAAAGATTAAACACCACAAATCCACCTGTCAGGAGTATTTTGAAAAAGTTGTGATACATCGTCATCCTGTTTTATTCAAAAATAGCAAAACTGGATTGTAAAAAAAATTAACTGTACTTTAAATACTGGATGTGATTTCCACAGTGAAGGTGTCCAATGATTGGGCAATCATAACACTTTCCATGAATTATCTTTTTATTATAAACTTCCAAATTACCTGACCTTCAGATCGCTGTAGTTTTTAATCCAATTTGAAAAAGTTGGCATATTATTTAGAATGAAGGTTATTATACCCGGTGTTGTAAGTGCACCGCCAAGATACAGGTCACGCCATCACAATTATTTATGTTGAAAAGAGATCTGGCAGATCAATGCCAGATCTCTTTTATTAAAATGCTATCACATAGTAGGATGCAGGGCTCCTTCATCAACTTCAATCCTGCAACTAATGTAAATTGGAATGGCTATTTCATATCCGACTCTAAAAAATGTTCGTGTGGAAATGGTCAACAGGAACTGTGAATTTCCCCATTGGTAACTCTTTTTAGTTTTGAAATTACAATTTGTAAATTCATTGGTGCAAAATATTAGTGACTAGCACCTTAAACTTCATTAACAATTCATACAGCTCCTTTGGCAAGGTTATGTTACTAACCACTCGTTGAAAAAATGTTCCCCCTGGCTTTCACCGTCTGGTGAATGCAAAATAATAATTGAGTTGAACGGGGAAGTTATTAAATGTAAAATTTAAAATAAAAGGTATGAAAAAGATGATGATTTTAGGGGCTTTGGCAGTTTCAGTCGCCCTTTATTCGTGTAAAGATGACAGCGACAAAGTAGATGTTGTCGATATCCCGGGTCAAACCATATCATTAGCGTACGATTTTGAATCAGATGACGAAGGCTGGAATGCAGGTATATCAGATATTCCTTCAGGTGAACTGGATAATTACTTCCTGGATGCCGAGCAAGTAAGCGATATACCTTTTGATAGCAACGGAGCTTTAAAAGTTGCTGCATCTAATCCCAACCACGAGTTTTTCCTTTATGTAAGCAAGAAAATAACAGGACTTGAACCGAATACAAGTTATAATGTTTCATTTAATGTTGATCTTGCTGCAAATGTTACTCTGGACACAACAGTTATAGACACAACTGGTGTTGGCGGTGATACAACCGGAGTCGTTGGTGATTCAATTGATGTTGACATAGTCAACCTTAATGATTCCGTTATTATAAAAGCGGGGGCTGTAGCAGAAGAACCGGCAACAGAACCAGACGATCTTGATTTCCTGCGTCTTATTTTTGATAAAGGTGAAATTGGTATCGATGGTTCTGACATGGTTGTAATAGGACGTTATTTAGCTTCAGGTAATTTCGCCAGTCAAACGGCCTCTAATGAAGAGGCATTCAGGATATCTACCAATGAGGATGGTGAATTGTGGCTGGTAGTTGGAGCAGAATCAACCGGCGATGAATTAGAATTATATTTTGATTCGATCGCTGTTGAGATTGATGAATAAAATCTAATCTCAAACACACAGAGGGGAAATCAGGCTGACAATTCGGTATTACTGGTTAATAGTTTAATAGAAAAGCCTGTTTCTCCTCTTTAATTGCATTAGACCGGGAAAAATTTCCCGGTTTTTTTTTATCTGATTTTGTCCAGAAACAGAAAACCAGTTAACTTTATAAACTTGAAAATTATTAATTAGAAAAAAATCATGATATATCTTCCACAGGAAAACCGTTACGATGTGATGACCTATAACAGGTGCGGTAAATGGGGACTTAAACTTCCTGCAATATCTTTAGGTTTATGGCACAACTTCGGAGGTATAGACAATTATGAAAATGCACGCGCATTGCTGCGACGGGCCTTTGATCTGGGTATTACCCATTTCGATCTGGCAAACAATTACGGGCCTCCTCCTGGCTCTGCGGAAGAAAACTTCGGAAGAATTTTAAAACAGGATTTTCTCCATTACAGAGATGAGCTTATTATTTCGACAAAAGCAGGCTACCTGATGTGGCCAGGTCCCTACGGCGAATGGGGAACCCGCAAGTACCTGCTGTCAAGTCTGGATCAGAGCCTGAAGCGCATGGGACTTGAATATGTGGATATTTTCTATTCGCACCGGCCTGATCCTGATACCCCACTCGAAGAAACAATGATGGCGCTCGATCAGGCTGTGCGTTCCGGAAAGGCATTGTATGCAGGAATCTCAAACTATCCTGCCAGTATGACCCGTGAAGCATCCTCTATACTTAAACAACTTGGAACTCCCTGCCTGATCCATCAGCCAAGGTATTCCATGTTTGACCGGTGGGTTGAAGATGAGCTGCTCGATGTACTGGAAGAAGAAGGTATTGGCTGCATTCCATTTTCTCCTTTGGCACAAGGTTTACTTACAAATAAATACCTGGAGGGGATTCCTGACGGATCAAGGGCAACACGTGAAGTATTTTTGCGAAAAAAAGATGTGGACACAGCTCATGTTAAAATAATAAGTCTTAATCAGATTGCTGTTAAACGGGGTCAATCTCTTGCACAAATGGCGCTGGCGTGGCTGTTGAAGGATAAACGGGTAACATCAGTACTGATTGGTGCAAGTTCTGTTCAACAGCTTAACGATAATGCCGATGTACTGAAATCAATGCCCTTCAGCAGTGAAGAATTACATAAGATAAGTGAAATTCTGAACAGCTGATTCCATTTATGTTATCCATGAACATTTGGTTATAAAAGTTTGTTTTTTTACCCTTGAAATAAACACTTGGATGTCTTCAGATTATTATTATATTTGAAGCGTTAGTTGTATCTATTTAATATAATTGTCAAGGATGAGAATTAATGGGTTTCTGTCATTATCAAAAAATGAATCAGACGCGATCAGGGAACAACAAGGAAAAATAGAATTGATCAGCTGCCCCGGTGGTGGAAATGTATGCAAGCAACATCTTGCAGGCATAAACAATTATTTCGTTGAAAGCCAAAAGCATCAGCAGGATAAAAATTACAGACGTGCAATTGAGTTACTAAAATCAGCCTATCACTCTACAGAAGATCTCCAAAAGGAAACCTGTAAAAAGTGTGCCCTGATGTTCAGATCAACTATCACCCGTTCTGTTGAAGAAATTCATTCAGAATTGCATAAAATGTCAACAGGCATCTTTAGAAATAAGCGCTATCAGGCTGTCTACATTGAAGCCGGAAATATTCTGAAGGAGCTGAAAAGTAAATAAAAAGAATTTCGGCCGGCATTCATGCCGCATATTAAAACAATAATTCAATCCCCCATATAAGGCCAAAAATTGCAAGGACACCTGTAATTGCGCCGGCCGCAAGAGAAAGCACCAGGTTCAAGGGAAGCTTTTGTTTTTCATTTTCTTTATCAGAGGTTATCACAATCTGAAATGGCAATTTTTTTTCTTCCATAATTTTGTTTTTTGGGTTAAATTTGTTCAAAACTCAACAACATGAACCTTAAACATTTTTGATGCCAAAAAAGTTTTTAACTGAGAAAAGACTGCTAAACAGAAAAAAAAATCCCGCCGGTTTGGCAGGATCCTTTCAACTTCCATTTCATATCTATTTCGACAAATAGAACGTATAATTGCTGGTGCCAGAGCTTAAAACTGCTTTATAGTTACCACTCTGAAGTTTTGACAAATCAAATCCCTTTGTGATACTGAAATCTCTGCCCAGACGGTTATGATATACCAGACCATGATCATTATAGAGATACAGGTTTAGACTTTCCTGGTTAAAATTCAGATATGAAACTTTTAGTTCGTTATTGCTAAATGCAAACCACGGGTCAAAAGTCATTTTGTTCTCCCCTACTTTGATTCCTTTAGGCGAAACTTCAAAATCAGTGGTAACATTCGTATCATTTACCTTCAGATTCAAAACGTATTTTCCATCCGCCAGATTTTTAAAATCATATAATTTATGGTAACTGGTTACCGGTTCACTTGTTTGCCTGTAGTAAACAACATCACCATTGGAAGCCAGAATGCTTAGTTCCATAGATGCAGCTTTTTCATTTAACACTGCTACTATAGCTCTTTCATTATTAACAGGGATCACATTCAGTTTTGGGCGTTCAACAGCATTTAATAAAGTAGCTAAAGCTACAAAGGCCATCGTTACAGCAAATTTAATTGTTTTCATGTTTTTTCTTTTTAATGTTTAAGTGCATTAATTAATTCTTTTAATGACACTGCAAACATATGCACTTTTTACCTTTATGCTGTAAAACATATTTTAACATTGCATCAAATAATTGTAAACGGTAAATCAAAACAAAGTTAACCACTTAACAATAATTTCATATTGCTGAAAATTAAAATCTTATGGAGCCATAATAATCAATTATCAAATATTGTACCTTAAGGATATAATGATATGTTAACTACAGCCCTGATAACTTTAACTTATATTCCTTACTGTAAAAAAAACTTTTTGAGGTACTTTTGCTTTCATATGAAAATCCAGATATTGCAATTGCTTGAAGGTGCCAGAAGTGCCCGGGGTGTTACCGTCATTATAGATGTTTTTCGTGCTTTTTCTACTGCCTGTTATGCCTTCAGTAAAAATGCTGATTGTATCATACCTGTAGCTGACATTGAAGAAGCATACCGGATCAGGCAGGCAAACCCTGATTTCCTGTTAATGGGAGAACGATTTGAGATGAAGCCTCCGGGGTTTGATTACGGAAACTCACCGTTCCAGTTACCAGCGGAAGGACTTGAAGGAAAAACCATTGTGCATACCACCAGTTCGGGCACACAGGGAATTGCTGCTGCCACCCATGCATCTGAAGTTTTAACGGGCAGCTTTGTGAATGCGGGTGCAATAGCTGACTACATCAAAAGCATTCAACCAGGAACTGTATCATTGGTTTGTATGGGATATGCCTGCGAATATCCTACCGATGAAGATACACAATGTGCCATTTACATCAGGAATTTGCTTACAGGAACCTCTTCAAATTTTGAAGAGATGAAGGAAATCATCAGGACAGGATCAGGCAGGCGATTCTTTGAGCCTGAAAAACAGTTATGGTCGCCTGAAGCTGACTTTCACCTGTGCCTCCAACCTGATATATTCAATTTTGTATTGAAAGCAGAACATCACCCTGAATATACTGTTCTGAAAAAAATAATGATACCGGAAAAACAACCTCAGGATGAAAAAGTACAACTTTGATGAAATCGTTCCCAGGGAAGGAACCAATTGTGTGAAGTATGATTTGCGTGAAAAATATTTTAAGTCACCTGATGTCCTGCCCCTATGGGTAGCTGATGCCGATTTCAAAACACCTGATTTCATTGTGGATGCCATTAAAGAAAGAGCCGGACATGAAATATACGGTTATACTTTTCAGGCTGAATCTTATTTCACTGCCATTACAGGCTGGATGAAACGGCAACATAACTGGAATGTCAGCAGAGATTGGATTTCTTTCAGCCCGGGTGTTGTTGCAGGCATTACAATAGCAATACAGACTTTTTCAAAACCTGGCGATGGCGTTGTGGTCCAGCCGCCTGTTTACTTCCCGTTTTTTGATTGCGTGAAGGGAACCAAAAGAAAAATAATCGAAAATCCCCTTAGGCTTGAAAATAACAGGTATTATTTCGACCTGGATGATTTAAAAGCCAAAGTTGATAAAAATACACGGCTTCTGCTGTTGTGCAACCCACAAAACCCGGGTGGCACAGTGCGTACAAGTGAGGAACTGGCAGAACTTTCGGAATTTTGTAACGAGCGCAATATCCTCATTATTTCAGATGAAATTCATTCCGATCTGGTCTTTAACGGACACAGGCACTTTCCGCTGGCAACGGTTTCTGATGCGGCTGAAGCCAATTCAATTATATTGATGGCTCCCAGTAAAACATTTAATGTTGCCGGACTTGCATCTTCAGTGGTCATTATACCTGACAAGAAAAAACGGGTACGTTATGAAAGGGAACTTAATGTAGGTCATTTGGGAATGGGAAACCTTTTTGGCTCAGTGGCACTTGAAGCTGCCTATACCTATGGTGATGACTGGCTTAAGCAACTGATGGATTATCTGTGGAATAATTACCTGTTTCTGGAAGAGTTTTTTCAAAGGCACCTTCCCAGGGTGAAAGTTATGAAACCTGAAGCTACTTATTTAGTATGGCTTGATTTCAGCGACTACGGTATGAATGATTCGGAGCTGATTCAGTTTGTAACCGAAAAGGCAAAAATCGGGTTGAATAACGGAGGACGTTTTGGAAGAGGTGGCGATGGGTGGCTGAGGCTGAATATAGCCTGCCCGCGAAGCATTCTGGCCGATGCGCTTGAAAGGCTGAAGGAAGCATTTGCCCTCTGAGTTCCATGGTATCAGATAGTTCTTAATCAGAACACAAAGCACTCTCTAATGGAATTCTCAGGCCGAAACAGAAAGGGATGAGGGACTCTTATGTAATAATCATTCGAAAGTCAATAAAATATTTGAGTATCAAGATTTATAGTATCAAGACACAAGACAGGATTCTCAGGCAGTTTAATTCATTTCTTTAATAGCAATTTTTATTCATATAGAACAGTCTTGAGTCTTGATACCCGCCTGCCTGCCGGTAGGCCAGGTGTCTATACATCTTGTGTCTTTTAACCAATATTATTTTTATACGGGCTGTAATTGTATCTACTGAGAGACTTGTGTTTTATGTCAAAAAATCAGGTGTCATAATATCCTTTTCTTCTTTGTCTTCTTCAACTCAATAAAGGAAGGAAGCGCCTTCCGTAGCGCTTCAATTGCCGGGATGAGTGGCATATCCAACTCACGAATGGCTTTTGCCGGAGAATAAAAATTTTCCAGGCACAGTATGCGGGAATTTACATAGGTAAGCAGCACCGGTCTTTTAAATAAGCGTTCAAATATAGTACCGGCAATACCCGCCAGTTTCAGTAAGAAAACAGGCACAGGTAAAAGTATTGCATGATGTCCTGCCTCCTTTGCCACCAGTTTTAAAAATTCCCTGTACGTATAATTTTCCCCGGCAAGCAGATAACACTCTCCCATCCTTCCTTTTTCCATTGCATTTACAGTACCTGTAGCAGCGGCTTCTGCATCAACATAATTTTTTCCTCCTGTAGGATAAAATGCAACTTTCCTGAATAAAACAAAAGAAAGCAGCTTGCTTGTCCCTGAAGCACCGGGGAACGAGCCAATAATAAAAGTTGGATTTACCACTACGGCATCTATTGTTCCCGATTCCACAGCGGCAAGTACCAATTGTTGTGCCAGCAGTTTACTGTAGGCATAACCTGAACCTTTAAACCATGAAATAAATGGCCTGTCCTCCGTTCCTGGATTCATTTTCGTGCCGCTGCCTATACAGTTGGCTGTGCTGACATAAACCAGTCGCTGTATGTTTTCTTTCATACAGGCATCTGTAATATATCCCGTGCTTTCAATGTTGACACTCCTGTATGCATCCAGTTGTGACGGGGAATGAACAGCCCTGGCAGCTGAATGAATCACATATCTGCAGCCTTTGATGGCTTTAAATACATCTTCACGTTCAGTGAGGTTCCCATAAAAATATTCAACGTTCAGGCCTTCCAGTGCCTTTAAATTGCTCTGAGGGCGCACAAGAACACGCACAGGATAATCCCGTCTGAGCAGTTCACGCACAATATGTGATCCCAACAATCCATTAGCTCCGGTAACCAGTACTTTCATTTTAATAGAGGATAACAGGAACCGAAAATATGAGGGATTCGTTTAACGATCTTTTCGCAGCTTGCTCCTGTAAATAATGTGTATCTGACCATCCTATCCTGTTTTCAACTTAACAATTTAATGATAAGCAGATTATTAACCAAATTTATATTTGCCCCGACCAGGTTTCTTTTTGGTTAAAATAAAGATTAATCCACTGGACTGCCTTATCTGTATCCTGGTTTTCCATGCATTTAAAATGCTTGCTCGGGCACTTACGGTAGCCTATTTTTGAACAGGGGCGGCATGTAAGACCAACAACTTCCATTTTTTCTGAGATTGGATCGGCCATATATGGATACATTCCAAATGCAGGGACTGTATTTCCCCAAAAGGATAGAATTTTCTTCTTAAAAGCTGCAGCTATATGCATCAGCCCTGTATCATTGGATAGAACGAGCTGTGCATCCCGTACAAGGGAAGCAGAATGATAAAGGGTGATTTTACCGGTCATGTCAAGAACATTTTGTTGCGTAAGCTCTGAAATATGGACACCCTGCTCCTGTTCATTCTTACCGCCCAAAAGAATCACCGGGTATGGAATGCTGTTACAGATATCGGCAATCTTTTGAACCGGGAGCTTTTTAGTGTTCCATGTACCGCCTATCACAAAAGCTATATAACCCTCTCTAAAAAATTCCGGTAACTGGCTTTTATCGAATTCCTGTCCTTCAGGAATAAAAAAATCAAGCCCCTTGTTATCATTTTTTACATTAAAATCCTTTAATGCATCAAGGTTCCGGTCAACAATATGACTGTCAGGCAAACGATTTATTTTGAAATTGACGTAAAGGTACTTTTCGATATTCAGTTTATTGAACACATACGACGGAACCTTCAGAAACCTTCTTACACGATTGCTGCGGAAGTTTTTATGCAGATCTACTACATAATCAAAATTTTCTTTCTGAAGCCTTATCTTCAACTCGCCCATGCTATCGCCAAGCAAATGAACCTTATCGATATATGGATTTGAATTTACCAGGTGGGCATACCTGCTTTTGGTGACAAAATGAACCTCTGCATTTTCTACCTGGTTCTTCAAACAACGAACTACCGGCGAGGTTAAAACAATATCACCTATGGAACTGAACCGTATAATCAGGAATTTAACCTTCAAGCTTTTTCAAGTAACACAATAATATTATTCTCCTTGTTCTCCACAATTCCCCCGGTCACGTCAAAGGTAATTTCCCTGTTGTTCATATCGATGATCCGGATGGTTCCTTTTTCAAGAGTGGAAATAATGGGTGCATGGTTGTTCAGAATTTCAAACAACCCGTTGCTTCCCGGAAGCCTCACGCGCTTTACTTCGTCCTGGTAGAGTTTTTTACCAGGTGTAATAATTTCCAGATTCATGGTATAAAGTTAACGATTATCCGGCAGCCAGCAAGCGTTCTCCTTTTTCAATCGCTTCTTCGATTGTACCAACGAGGTTAAATGCGCTTTCAGGATATTTATCCACCTCGCCATTTAAAATCATGTTGAATCCTTTTATGGTATCTTCAATGGAAACAAGTTTCCCTTCAAGCCCGGTAAACTGGGATGCCACAAAAAATGGCTGCGACAGGAACCTCTGAACACGCCTTGCACGGTGGACCACTATTTTGTCTTCTTCCGAAAGTTCTTCCATACCAAGTATGGCAATGATATCCTGCAACTCCTTATACCTCTGCAACAGATGTATCACATTCTGGGCGCAGTCGTAATGCTCGGCACCCACAATATCGGGTGTAAGAATACGTGATGAAGAATCAAGAGGATCAACTGCAGGATAAATACCCAGCTCCACAATTTTACGACTTAGTACAGTGGTTGCATCAAGGTGGGCAAAGGTTGTGGCTGGTGCAGGGTCGGTAAGGTCATCGGCTGGAACATAAACCGCCTGGACTGACGTGATGGACCCATGCTTGGTTGATGTGATCCTTTCCTGCATGATACCCATTTCAGTAGCCAGCGTAGGCTGATAACCCACAGCAGAAGGCATCCTTCCAAGGAGGGCTGATACTTCAGAACCTGCCTGTGTAAAACGGAATACATTGTCAATAAAAAAGAGGATATCCTTGCCGGCACCCGAACTGCCGCTGCCATCACGCAAACTTTCGGCAATGGCCAGTCCTGAGAGGGCTACCCTTGCACGGGCACCAGGTGGTTCATTCATCTGCCCAAATACCATAGCCAGCTTCGATTTCTTCAGGTCATCTTCATTTACCTTAGATAAATCCCAGCCTCCATGTTCCATCGACTCACGGAATGCATCACCATAATCCACAATTTTGGCTTCAATCATTTCACGCAACAGGTCATTCCCTTCCCGCGTACGTTCACCTACACCCGCAAAAACTGAAAGTCCGCTGTGTGCAAGTGCAATGTTGTTGATCAATTCCTGGATTAATACTGTTTTCCCTACTCCGGCACCACCGAATAATCCAATTTTACCACCTTTTGCATATGGTTCAATCAGATCGATAACCTTTATCCCTGTGTAAAGTACTTCTGTCTGGGTAACCAGGTCTTCATATTTGGGAGGTTCCCTGTGAATGCTGATACCGGTTTTAGGTAATTGTTTCAGACCGTCAACAGAATCGCCTGTTACATTCAGCAAACGTCCAAGTGCAGCTTCTCCTGAAGGCATTGTGATGGGTCTTCCGGTGGAGGTAACTTCCAGTCCCCGCCTCAATCCATCAGTCGAATCCATAGCAATGCACCGGATTGTGCTTTCGCCGATGTGCTGCTGACATTCTATTACCAGCGGGGGCATCCCCGCCCTTTCTATTTCAAGGGCATCATGAATTGAAGGAAATTCAGTTCCTTCTTTATCGAAACTTACATCAACCACCGGCCCGATTACCTGTATAATTTTTCCTTTGTTATGGTTCATTTATTCAGTAATTAAAATCGCTATTTTTTTTGCCACTCAAAGTTATGATAGTTTTAAAATCCGTTATCAAATTCATGCATTATTTATGCAGGGGGATTAA
Source organism: Bacteroidota bacterium (assembly GCA_023412195.1). Classification (GTDB taxonomy): domain Bacteria; phylum Bacteroidota; class Bacteroidia; order Bacteroidales; family Prolixibacteraceae; genus Mariniphaga. The sequence continues at coordinate 5,200 of JAEYNZ010000133.1, read as the reverse complement.
AAATTTCGTCCCAACATGCTTTTGCTCAAAGCATACAACTGCTCCTTCCTTTCAGTGACTACAGGAAGGACTTGAAGTATTGCTGCGGCATCGTTAAAATAGAACTTAATTTTTTCCTCGGCAAGTTCCTTTATTCCAATCTGATGATATATGTCAACCACAGCATTGATTTTTTCTTCAGCTTTCAGATGTTTATCCTGCAGCAGGATTTCCAGTTTATTCTTCTGAATAGAATCTGCATTTTCGAAAGCCTTAACAAGCAACCATGTTTTTTTGCCCGCCAGGATATCGCCCCCGATTATTTTACCAAAGGACTGCCTGGTACCAAATACATCAAGCCAGTCGTCCTGAATCTGAAACGCCAATCCCAGGTTGATACCAAACTGGTACAACAAATCTGAAACATCATTGTTTGCATCGGCCAGCAATGCACCTGACTTCAGGCTGCATCCAAGTAAAACAGCAGTCTTAAGCCTGATCATCTCAAGATACTCCCCTTCTGTGACCTCAGATCTGGTTTCAAAATCCATATCCAACTGCTGGCCCTCACAAACTTCAAGTGCTGTGGCAGTAAACAGATCAATAACTTCTGAAAACCTGCCTGACGGGCTTTCGGTCAGAAACCGGTAAGCCAGAAAAGCCATGGCATCACCCGAGAGGATTGCAGCATTCTCACCATACTTCATATGCACGGTTGGCTTATTTCTTCTTACTTCGGCCTTATCCATGATATCATCATGCAGCAGGGTAAAATTATGAAAAACCTCTATGGCAAGGGCAGCAGGAAGAGCTTTTTCAATATCCTCCGAGAAGAGGTTATAGGATGTAAGCAACATTACAGGACGGAGCCTTTTTCCGCCCACCCCAAGTGAATAGCTCACGGGCACATAAAGTCCAGAAGGAAGACTGTTGTCAAGTTTTGCAGTTCGCCTGCTGATCTCAGCATTCACAAAATTCTGCAATTCTTCAATGGCATACATCAGTTTATTCATTTTGATTGTAATCCCGTATTTTCAAATCCTCCAGCTCAATATCCTCCTCCTCATCATAAATATGAAGCAGCGGCTCTTTGAACGAACGAGTGGTAGTCAGCCGGTCGAGAGTAGTGAGCAGCGATGGCAACAATATCAGGTTTGCTGTAACAGCTACCAGCAAGGTAAGTGATACCAGTACACCCATGGCCTGTGTTCCCCCAAAACCTGACAGGGCAAAAATTCCAAAGCCAAAAAACAATACTACAGAAGTGTAAAACATGCTGACACCTGTTTCCTTAAGCGCCAGAACTACTGACCGGCGGATGTTCCACCCGGTAACTAAAAGTTCCTGCCTGTATTTCGCAAGAAAATGAATGGTATTGTCTACTGATATTCCAAAGGCAATACTGAATACCAGGATGGTGGAAGCCTTAATGGGAATTCCGGCATAACCCATAATGGCAGCAGTAAATATCAGAGGGAAAATATTCGGTGTTAGCGATAATATAACCATTCTCCACGATGAAAACATAACAGCCATAAACACAGATATAAGAAGCACGGCAAGGCCAAGGCTGGTGAACAGGCTTCGAAGAAGATACTGCGTTCCCCTGAAAAAGGTTACACTCGATCCGGTTACAGTCACGTCATATTCTTCAGGAGAAAATACCAAATTTATGTCGTTATTTAGCGCTGCATACAGTTCCTTCATCCGATTAGTTCCCGCATCCTTCATCCTGATGCTGATCCGCGTTGTCTGACGGACGCTGTCGATAAAGGAATGAAGCATGCCTGTACCACTGTCACCTATGTCTGCATACTGTAATATGAAAGTTCTTTCACGGTTATTGGGAATGCTGTAATAATTTTCATTTCCGTTATAAAATGCCTGCTTCGAAAATTTGAGCAGGTTCAGCAGGGAAAGAGGGGTTGACAATTCAGGATATTTTGCCAGTTCTTTTTCAAGCTGGTTTATTTTGGTAAACATTCCAAGTTGCATTACACCTCCCGGCTTTTTCGTATCGATCATGATCTCAAGTGGCATCAACCCTTCAAAGTTACTTTCGAAAAATTTCAGATCCATGTATACCGGGTCTCTTTCAGGAATGTCATCAACCATAAAGCCTGAACTCTTCATCAGGGTGATGCCGTATATGCCAAGTCCCAATAATGTTACTGCCACAACATAAACAACCGTACGGTGGTTTTCGGTAATATGTATGAGCCGGCGTATAATTCCTGAAATAAACTTGCTCTTGAGGTGACTCACGTGCTTTGTTGACGGCGGCTCAATAAAACTGAAAATAATTGGAATGAGCAGCAGTGAAAGAAAAAACAAGCCCATGATATTAAGTGATGCGACGATTCCGAACTGCCGGAGCATATCACTTTTTACAATGATAAAGGTTGCAAAGCCCGAAGCCGTGGTAAGGTTTGTCAGAAAAGTAGCATTTCCGATTTTAATGATAACCCGTTGAAGTGCCTTAATTTTATTGCCATGTCTTACATATTCATGATGGAACTTGTTAAGCATGTAAATACTGTTGGGTATGCCTATTACAATGAGCAATGGCGGGATCATGCCTGACAGGATTGTAATTTTATAACCAAATACAGATAGCATACCTAATGACCACACCACTCCGATCAGCACAATCAGCACAGGGACTATGACGGCTTTGAATGACCTGAAAAATACAAACAGCACAACAATGCATATTGCCAGAGCAAGCACACTGAAAAGATACAGCTCTTGTCTGATCTGGATGGAGTTTATCACCCGGATATAGGGTAACCCGGAGTAGTGAAGTTTAACATTTTCTTCCTGTTCAAAATCTCTTGCTATCTTCTGTACTGATTTTATAAGGGTTTCCCTTTCCTTGGTATGCATTTTATCCTTGTTCACCGTTATGGCAAGGATGTAGGCATGGGTCTCCGGATTGTAAACCAGGTTACGGTAAAATGGAAGGCTTTTAAATACCTCTACCCTTCTGTTCAGCTCTTCCTGGGTTGAAATGGTATCCGGAAACAGCTCAACCACACCAAAACGTCTCTCATCCGTATTCCTTACAAGATTGTAGGCATTCGATACTGAAAGAAGGTCTTCCACACCTTCCACCCTGGCGAGTTCTTTACTCAACCTGTCCCACTTGCGGAAGCGGTTGAGTTCAAAAAAAGCTGTATCCTGAATACCTATGATGATGATATTGCCTTCCTCTCCGAAGATCTCTACAAATTGCTGGTAATCATTAAATGCAGGGTCTTTTTTGGGAAGCAGGGAAACATATTCATACGACATTTCAACTTTAAGGGCATGGTACCCAAAAAAGACCGTAATGAGTGCAAGTATGGTAAGTATAAATAATTTATTCCTGAGAATAATTCCCGAGACCTTCAGCCACATAATCGATTTTCAATAACGAAATTGCGAAAATAAAAGAATTATCCGGATAATGCATGCTAAAAAAACCAACTATTGGCAAAAAGCAAGCAAAGAGCAGAGGGCAAAGGGCAAAGAGCAAGAGCCGAACAACTGCATCAACAGAGCACACTTGCCTGCCGGCAGGCAGGGGGCAAAGAGCAAGAGCCGAAGAACTGCATCAAAGTCATTAAGCTCCTTAAAATCCTTTGAAATAGCTGCCTGGGGCAAAGATCAGAAAGCACAGAACTCTGAGCACAGGGCATAGGGCAAGAACCGAAAACCGGCGCACCTTAAGGTAACCTTGAGCAGCTAAGATTAAAATTGCCTTTCTACAGTTCCGATACTGCCACCAGGTGATTTTGTGTCCTGAAAAAAATGTATTTATCGGAAAGGGCAGGAGTTGAAAGAACAGGTTCTTCCACACTGTTTTCCCCTATTAATTTAAATTCAGGCCCCGCCTGTACAAGGTACACCTTACCATCATTATCGGCAATATAAATTATCCCGTCGGCAGCAACAGGTGATGAGGTATAGCTGGTTCCGCTTCCAGCTTTCTCAGAATATATTTCTTCTCCCGTCATCGCATTAAAACAAGTTAATTTACCGTTCCAGGCCAGGTTGTAAAGGTAATCATCATACAAAAGCATGCTGCACATATAGGAACCACCCCTGGGTTTTGCCCACCGCAGATATTCTCCCGGTGTACCATTTTCATCCAGAACGATTTCCCCCTTTGCATCGGACTGAATAGCCAGGATGGGAGAAAACTTTCCATGGGCACTGTTGAAATAAATCAACTCCTTGCCTGTTATGGGAGTGGGAACAGGAATATCACCCCCGCCCGCCATTTTCCATATCTCCCGGCCTGTCTTAAAATCATAGCCGCCACGATGCTTATAACCATTGACAGCTATCCGGGCTTCTGCACCGTCATAATAAATATTCGGGGTGCACCAGCCGGGAAACTCATCCCGCTCCTTTTTCCATAGTTCATTACCGGTTTTTATATCATAGGCTGCCAGAAAGGAATTGTGAAGCACATCGCACTGAATTATAACTACATTCTCATGTATCAGGGGAGAACTGGCAAATTCCCATTCAGCCGACTCAACAAGAAAAAAGGCCGACTTTAACATTCCAAAGTCCTTCTCCCAGATTAATTTCCCGTTCTTATCATAACAGTACAATCCTTCTGCACCATAAAAAGCAACAACATATTCTCCATTGGTTGCCGGAGTGCTGTTGGCATGCGACGACATGGGGTGCCTCTTCTGCCTGGGCACCTGCGTTACCGCAGTGCGCTGCCATTTAATCTCACCCGATTCCTTATCAAGACAATAAAGGTTCCACTCATGAATGCTTGAATCATCAACCGGCTCAATGGCACCATAAATCCCGGCTACTAAATTCTCCTCACCCCCACCCTGCTTAAGAGCTGAAGTGACATATACATGATTGCCCCATAACACCGGGGATGAATGCCCCAGACCCGGAACAGGAGTTTTCCATGCAATATTTTTACCCGTTTCTACATCCCACTGAACAGGAATGGCCGCCCCATCAAGCGAACCTGATGCATAATGCCCTCTGAACATAGGCCACTGACGTTCAGGATCAACATTCCGGGAACATGCGGATAGGGCAATTAACAACAAAAAGAAGAAAAATAAATTTGCTTTCATATTTTTACAGATGATGGATATTGACCTTCATATTCAGTAGTGTCCGGTTAATATTTGAGATTTCTCCCTACGGTCGAAATGACAGTGTTTTCAGAGCTATAGTTTTGGGAGGAGTAGGTTGG
>JAEYNZ010000045.1 GCA_023412195.1 Bacteroidota bacterium | reverse complement strand
TTTTCATATCCTAATTTAAAAAATTATCTGCTTGATAATTAATAAATTAAGGCTAAGATATCAACATTTAATTGTTGATTATCAACAAATTAAAGAGGCTGCCCTTTTGAGACAGCCTCTTTTTTTTATTTCATAGATGAAGGTAAAAAAGAAGGCAGCTTCTGCAAGCTGCCTCAAAGCCATGAAAACAATTAAACAATGTTCAGAAAACAGAAAACTAGAAACAATTATATTGTCATAATATCTTTTTCCTTAGCCTCTACTAAGATATCAATTTTTTTTACAAAACTATCAGTTAACTTTTGAATTTCTGCTTCAGCATCTTTTTCTATATCTTCAGACAATCCTTCTTTTAACAATTTCTTCAAGCTTTCGTTTGATTCTTTCCTTGCTAACCTGATGCTGACTTTGGCTGTTTCACCTTCCTGACCGGCTTGTTTTACCAGTTGCTTTCTTCTTTCTTCTGTAAGAGGAGGTATATTTATACGAATAATTTCACCGTTGTTATCCGGGTTGAAACCCAGATTTGCATTTCTGATTGCTTTTTCAATAATGGGTATCATACTTTTTTCCCATGGTTGAACAGCAATTGTCCGTGCATCGGGTGTACTTATGTTTGAAACCTGATTTAAGGGTGTTTGGGTACCATAATAATCTACATGAAGACCTTCGAGCATGGCAGGGGATGCTTTTCCTGCCCTGATATGCACCAGTTCCTTTTCGAGATGCCTGATCGCTGCTCTCATTTTTTCATTGCAATGTTCAATGACAAAATCTACTTCCTCTTGCATGAGTTTATCGCTGAATTTTTGACCTTTGATTGATAGCAAATATAAAAAAAATATAAACAAGGAAAAATATTTTGTTTCATTTGTTTTTAAAAGTTCATTTCTGTGCAAATGTTCTTCTATGAAACAGTTAATTAATAAACTATTGTGCCAAGTTTTTCTCCTGTTACTGCTTTTAGAAGGTTTCCCTTTTTGTCCATATTGAACACCAGAATGGGCATTTTGTTTTCTTTACAGAGGGTGGTTGCAGTAAGATCCATGACTTTGAGGTTGCGTTCATACACTTCCTCAAAACTTATTTTATCGAATTTTACTGCTGCCGGATCCTTTTCAGGGTCTGCTGTATAAACACCATCGACCCTTGTTCCTTTCATCATTATATCGGCACCCGTTTCCACAGCCCTTAATGCACTTGCCGTATCTGTGGTAAAATATGGATTTCCCGTTCCTCCGGCGATGATGACTACCTGTCCTTCTTCCAGAGCTCTTACTGCTGTTTCCTTGGAATAATATTCAGCTACAGGTTCCATTCTGATTGCTGTAAAGACCCTTGATTCCACTCCGTGATTCTTCAACGAAGAACTTAATGCAAGGCTGTTTATAACAGTGGCCAGCATACCCATCTGGTCTCCCTTTACCCGGTCAAATCCTTTGGCTGAACCACTTAATCCTCTAAATATATTACCTCCGCCTATAACAATGGCCGTTTGAACTCCCTGTTCTTTGATTTCTGCTATCTGTGAGGCATATTCATCCAGCATTGTATTATCTATCCCGTAATTCTGACTTCCCATGAGTGATTCCCCGCTAAGCTTCAGGAGGATTCGATTATATCTGTTCATTTTATTTTTTTATTATGATGCTCATTTAATTATAATTCCGTGCTCGTTACACCATTTTACCCCCAGTTCACTGAGTTTATACTTTTGTATTTTACCACTTGCAGTCATAGGAAATTCATTCACGAAAAATATGTACCTGGGAGTTTTAAACCGGGCAATTTTGCCTCGGCAATAATCAGTAACATCAGCTTCAGAAAGATTGGTTCCTGCTTTCAACTTTATAAAAGCGGCGACTTCTTCACCATATTTTGTGCTGGGTATACCTGCTATTTCAACGGTTTCAATCTGAGGCAGTCCATACAGGTAATTTTCTATTTCACGGGGATAAATATTCTCACCACCCCTTATGATCATATCTTTTATTCTACCTGTGATCCGATAAAAACCATCAGCAGTTTTGACTGCAAGGTCACCCGAGTGCAGCCATCCATCTTTATCAATGGCTTTTTGTGTTGCCTCAGGTTTATTGTAATATCCCTTCATCACATTGTATCCCCGGCAGCATATTTCTCCTTGCTCTCCAACAGCACAAATCTCACCTGTTTCAGGGTTTATAATTTTTACCTCAACATTGGGTAATTCAAAGCCCACAGTTGTCGCACGAACTTCGGCTGCATTATGAGTCCGGGTGGCTGTAATACCCGGAGAGGCTTCTGTTAAACCATATACAATGATGATATCTTTTGCATGCATTTTAGTCATGACCTGCTTCATAGTTTCAATCGGACATAAAGCACCGGCCATAATTCCAGTTCTAAGAGAACTTAAATCAAACATGTCAAACATAGGATGATTTAATTCAGCAATAAACATGGTAGGAACTCCATACAATGCTGTGCATTTTTCTTTCTGGATAGAAGCCATTACCATCACAGGATCGAAATCTTCAGTAAACACCATAGTGGCTCCATGCGATATAATACCGCAAACGGCAAATACACATCCAAAACAATGAAACAGGGGAACACACACTAGAAGTTTATCATCAGCGGTATATTTCATACATTCACCCACAGAATATCCATTGTTCAGGATATTGTGGTGAGAAAGCATGACCCCTTTGGGGAACCCCGTAGTTCCGGAGGTATACTGCATATTAATTACATCGTGGCAGTTGAGCGTTTCGCTTATAGTTTCAAGTTCAAAGTCATCAACATGATTACCCAAAAGGATTAGTTCAGGTGTGTTGAACATTCCCCTGTGTTTCTCCTGCCCAATAAATACTACATTTTTCAGGAAAGGGAATTTGCTGCTGGCTAACTCGCCCCGTGCCTGTTCCTTTAGTTCAGGGACCAGTTCAAATATCATTTGGACATAATCGCTGTCGCGGTAACCATCAATCAGAAACAGTGTATGAATATCTGCATCCTTTATCAGAAATTCCAGCTCTGCAAGTTTGTAGCTGGTATTGATATTTACAAGAACAGCACCTATTTTGGCTGTAGCAAACATTACTGTTGTCCAGTCCGGAACATTTTTAGCCCATATACCTACTTTATCACCGGGTTTTACGCCTATGTAAAGCAATCCTTTTGCAAGGTCATCCACCCTTTTATTGAATTGTCTGTAAGTGAACCGCAAATCGCGGTCAGGGTAAACGATAAATTCTTTATCAGGAGTTTCAAATGCCCATTTCTCCAGAATTTCTCCCAAGGTATAATCAAGTAACTGCATGTACTAAATAGTATGGTTTTTGGTTTTAAAACTGCACCTTTAAACAGGAGCATAAATAACTGCCAAAATTTTGGCAGGTTGATTTTTTGCAGCATGAATATTATGAGCTACTATGGAATCCAGGTAGATGGTATCACCTTTTTCTATCTGAAAGATGTTTTTACCATAGTTTATTTCAATACTTCCTTCAAGCACATAAATAAATTCCTCTCCTTCGTGTGAAGAAAGCTTATAATCCGACTCTTTAGTTGGTTCTATTTCAACAATGAAAGGCTCCATATGCCGGCCTGACTTATCTTGTGCCAGCGAAAAAAAGTTCAGATGTTCCCTGGCACTTTCATTGCTGGTTGAAAAGCTTAACCCGGGTTTTTTTTCACCCGCTTTAACGATGACAGGTCCTAGCTGATCCTGATCATCAAGGAATGTACCTAACCTGACACCAAGTGCCCTTGAAATTTTCAGAAGATGCCCCAGAGAGGGCATGAATCCTTTTTCCTCAATTTTCTCCAGCTGTTTTTGATCAAGATTTGCTTTTAGTGCCAGTTCTTCTCTTGATATTCTCCTGAATTCACGGAAATCTTTAATCTTTACTCCTACCAAATTTTTTCCCATTTCCCATTCCTATAACCATTTGACATATCTGAAATCCTGTCGGTGCGGCAACCCATCAATACATGGATATAATCTAAATCCATAATTAAATGATCCGGGATGCAGGGGTCTGTATTTTAATGTAAAAGTGCCAATTGTCCCTTCCAGACGTTCCTTTTCAAATTCAAGTACTTCTACAATTTTTGGTGTATCATGAGTGCCATTTTCTGTAACCAGAAGTTCCATTCCAGCTTCATCGAGCTTAAGCCCTTTCAAGTCTACGTCTACTCGTATTGGATATTCCTTTCCGATTTTAATAACATTGGAAAGCTCATCTGCAATGGTGGTATTTTTTATTTCGATGTCATCCCACACCAGGCTTACCTTCAGTTTCCAGGCTGCAAGTTCCCTGGCCCATCTATAATTTTCATTCAACATGTTCCGGCTCCTTTCAAACTGCGGAAGATAATAGCGGTTATAATAATCCTGCATCATTCTTCCGGTAGTAAAATTGGGAGCTACATGGGCAATGGTATTTTTTATAAACGAAACCCACTCAACTGGAATGTCTTCTTTATTTCGTTTGTAAAAGTTTTTAACTATTTCCTGCTCAAGTATATTATAGATAGTTTCCGCATCCAGTTCATCCTGATAATCCTGAACATCGTAAGTACGTTCTGCAGGAAGTGCCCATCCGGCATTCTTTTTATAGCCTTCCACCCACCATCCGTCCAGTACAGAAAAATGCAAAGTTCCGTTCATGGCACCTTTTTGACCACTGGTACCAGAAGCTTCTAATGGGCGGGTAGGAGTATTCAGCCAAACATCAACACCTTGCAAAAGCATTTTTGCCATATTGATATCATAGTTCTGAAGAAATAAGATTTTTCCCCGGAATTCAGGCCTTTTTGAAATCTCCACAATATATTTAATCAAATCTTGTCCTGCCTTATCAGCCGGATGTGCTTTGCCTGCAAAAATGAATTGTACGGGCTTAAACGGATTGTTAACGATTGCCGACAATCTTTCAAGATTTCTGAACAGGAGGTATCCTCTCTTATATGTGGCAAAACGGCGGGCAAAACCAATTGTAAGTGCACTCGGATTAAGTTTTCCAAGAACTTCAGTTATCAATTGGGGATTTTCATTCCGTTTTATCCAGGTATCGGAAAATCGGTCTTTGATATAATCTATTAGCTTGGAACGCAGGGTTTTTCTTAATTCCCAAATTTTATTCTCTGGAACATCATAAATCTTTTTCCATACATTGAAATCAAGCTGATTTCCGGGAAACTCCTCACCAAAATATTCTTTATGAATATCTTTCCACTCCTGTGCAGTCCATGATGCATAATGGACACCATTAGTAACATAACCTATTTCCAGTTCTTCTTCGAGAAAGCCATGGTAGAGCGACTTAAGAACTGTTTTACTTACCTCTCCATGAAGTTGGCTTACACCATTTATCCCCTGAGAAAGATTACACGCAAGATAACTCATGTTAAAGTTATTCTCCGAAGAACTTGCTTTACCCAACATCTCAAATTCATACCAATCGAGTCCAAGCCGTACTGGAAAATTGGCCATGTAGTACTTAAAAAGATCGTGGTGGAATGAATCATGTCCTGCAGGTACAGGGGTATGTGTGGTAAAGATGGACGAAGAACGAACAACTTCTTTAGCTTCTGCAAAACTTAGCCTGTGTTCATCCATGATCTGAGAAATCCTTTCTATACCGATAAATGCTGAATGTCCTTCGTTGCAATGATAAATATCAGCTTCAACGCCAAGCTTTTTTAATGCCCTGATACCACCTATTCCAAGCAGCATTTCCTGTTTTAGCCTGTTTTCATTATCTCCGCCATATAGATGATGGGTAACAAATCTGTCCTGCTCTTCATTTAAATCATGATCAGAGTCTAGCAGGTATAATTTTACTGATCCTATATTAACCTGCCAAATTTTGGCTGTCATTTTTCTGCCAGGAAAATCCAGTACTATAGTCACCCATTCGCCATTTTCAGAGAGTACTGGTTGAACAGGCAGTTTTGAAAAATCCTGAAATTCATAGGTGGCCATTTGTTCACCGTGCAGATTCAGTGTCTGCTTGAAGTATCCGTAACGGTAAAGCAGACCAACTGCAGTTAAATTGACTTTCATATCACTGGCTTCCTTCAGATAATCACCTGCCAGCATTCCCAGTCCTCCTGAATATATTTTCAGTGAATCGTGAAAGCCATATTCCATACTAAAATAGGAAATCCTGGGTGAAACCAATTCAGCCCGATCAGACATATAACGTGAAAAATCATTATAGACCTGATTCATTTCATTCATGAAAGTCTGATCTTTTTCAAGCTCAAGGAAACGCTTGTAACTTACCTCATCAAGCAATATAACAGGATTGTAATTACACATTTCCCATATTTCCGGATTGATGTACCTGAATAAATCTTTTGCCCTGTTATTCCATACCCACCAAAGATTTTTTGACAACTCTTTTAATGGATGTAAACTTTCAGGGATACTTGATTCAATTATGATTTTTCGCCAGAGTGGTTGTTCATTTTCCAGTCCCTGGATATTTTTGATTTCTGTTTTCATCTAACTTTTCGTTTTATGCCTGTATAAATTAACCGCAAAAATACATTTTCTATCCAGATGTGTTCTGAAACAGAGTATTAAATTCAGTTCTTGCAGTCTGCCCTCGACATATGTTTATTTACTTTTCTTTATTTTTTCTTACTGTTCTGTTTTTCAGTGGTATTTTCTTTTTAAGTTTTTCCAATTCTATTTCCATTGTTCTGATTTTCTTTTCTTTCTCCTGTAATAGTTCCTGCAGCCTTGTTATATCCTGTCCCTCATCATCCGCCTGTACCACCAGGTTAAGTCTGATGGCAAAATCGCTCAGAATATTCATGTAGTTTATAAAAGCCTCATAAGGCGAATCGAAAGGGTTTTGATAGATCATTCCCTGGTTTCCAGAAAAATATTTGGTTGACATGAAATAAAAATGATCACTTTCCTGAAGATATTTCCAGTCACGCATCAATTCTTCATTCTGACATTTATCCATCAGCGGTGCCAGGGAATACAGTTTTTCAAAAGCTTCCTTTTGCATTTCATTTCCAAGCCATGACGTCAGATCCCGTTCTTCGTCTGCCCATGAAATAGGTTGTGGAACACTAACCAGTGAAACGGGTTGTAATTCCTGAATCGCTTCTGATGGTGTAGTAAACTTAAAATCATTGCCTTTAACAATATTATTCACCCAATGTTCAAGGAAGTTGAAGATGCCTGTATTTTCAGGTTGTCTGATACCCAACGATTCATAGCTAAGGAAAAGGTTGATTACCTCTTCTTTTTCCTGAAGTTTTTGAAGCCATGAAGTAAATTTTTCTGCTGTTAATGGAAATTCTGACCAGTTTTGATTGGAAAAACGAAAAGAAATATCATCACTCAATTTAAAGTTCCTCATGAGAACTTTCATCCGTGGGTTGATGGCATTTACATATAAAAAATTCGGACTTTTCCATCCCAGTACATGACGAGCTCCTTCGGTTAATATGGCTTTATATCCCATTTGATATACCTGTGCCCCAATTTCATCAGAATATATCATTTCTGTATTTCTGAAAACCTGTGGCTTTTGCCCGAACAAAGCATAAATGCGGTCTGTTTGCATTTTAACCTCTTTAGCGAAAACTGAGTGATTCCGAAGAGATGAAAGTGAATGAGAATATGTTTCGGAAAGAAATTCAACACAACCGGTATCTGCAAGTTTTTTGAATGACAGTATTACCTCAGGAGCATAAATTTCAAACTGGTCTAGTGCTACTCCTGTAATAGAAAATGACACTTTCAAGTTTCCATTATGCTTTAATATCAGATCAAGTAAAAGTTTATTGGCAGGCAGGTAACTTTGTTCATTAACTTTTCTGAGTGACGTTTCATTTGAATAGTCATCGTAATAATAATGATCATTACCGATATCGAAAAACCTGTACCTTCGGTATTTGATTGGCTGATGGACCTGAAAAAATAAACAGATACTTTTCATTTCTTTACCGCTTTTAAGGTAATTATACATTAAGTAGTTCATGGTATAGGTCACGAACTTGTTTAGCCGAATGTTTCCATGTAAGTTCCCCAACTTCTTTTATACCCGATTTTCTGAGGAAGCCTGAAAGTGCTGGATATTGCAAAAGGCCATATATTGCATCTGCCATAGCAAAGGTATCCCAAAAATCAATTTTTATTGCATGTTTCAAAATCTCTGAGACACCCGACTGGTTAGATATTATAACTGGAACATTTGCCTGCATTGCTTCGAGTGGAACTATTCCGAAAGGTTCAGAAACCGATGGCATTACAAACACATCAGTCATTTTAAACATCCTGAATACATCATCACTCTTTAAAAACCCGGTAAAATGGAATTTGTCCGCCATCCCTAGTTGTGCAACCCGTTCAATCATTTCATTCATCTTATCTCCACTGCCTGCCATAACAAACCTCACATTTTTCAGTTTTTTTAATATGAGGTAAGCTGCTTCAATGAAATATTCAGGACCCTTCTGCATTGTAATCCTCCCCAAAAATGAAACTACTTTTTCATTTACCCCTTTTTTAAAAAGTATTTTATCATTGACTGTAGGATCAACAGCATTGTAAACTGTAATGATTTTTCCTTCCGGAATACCATATTTTTCTATAATTGTTTGCCTTGTATAGTTGCTGACAGCTATTATTTTATCAGCATTTTCCATTCCTTCACGTTCAATGGCATATACTGATGGATTCACATTCCCACCGCTTCTGTCAAAATCAGTGGCATGTACATGTATGATTAAAGGCTTACCTGATACTTTTTTGGCCGCCATTCCCGCCGGGTAGGCAAGCCAGTCGTGGGCATGAATGACATCAAAATGATTTTCCAACGCAATAACCTCAGCAATAATTGAATAATTTTTTATTTCTTCTATCAGATCAGGCCCATAAGTACCGCTAAAATTTATGTTGTAACCCGTATCTGTTTTTATAAATCTTACTCCTTTTGTAATTCTTTTAGTTTTAAGATTCCAAAATTCCTTTTCACTTACATAAGGAATAATTTGTGAGTAAGCTTCTAAATAGTCAATTTTATGATGTGTAGTATTCCATTTCAGTTCCTTTCTGGTAATGGGAATTCTGTTTGCCCCAATAAGTTTTACAAGGTTTTGTTCTTCATCTCCATAAGCTTTTGGAACTACAAAAAGCACTTCTGTATCTTCAAGTGTGGCCAAACCTTTTGTAAGGCCATAACATGCAGTTCCAAGTCCTCCGGAAATATGTGGAGGGAATTCCCATCCAAACATAAGAACTTTCATAGAAACAGGGTTTTATCTTTTATAATTTTGAATCATATTCAGTGCATGATATATACCAGCAACATTCCATGCCTGTGAAACAGAACCTTTCCCTTTATACGGAGGATCTCCGTTATACGTTTCCGACAAGGTGCCTATGCAATGTTCAGTTAATGCATCTTCAAACTGATGTAACTGCTGCTTGAGAAATGATACCCCGCCTGCTCCATATACATCGAGGTAAGCTTCAGTAAAAAATTGCATTAACCAGGGCCAAACTGCACCCTGATGAATTGCTGCTTCCCTTTTTTCAGGACTGCCTTTAACATCCCCTTTATATCTTAGATGATCGGGTGAAAGCGATCTTAGTCCACGGGGAGTGAGTAGCTTTTGGACTGAGACATTTAGTATCATTTTTTTCTGATCTTTTGAAAGCGGAGAATATCTAAGGGCTGCTGCAATGACCATATTTGGCCTCACGGACCAGTCATGTATATTATTTTTTACCACATCAGCCAGATGCTCATGATCATGATTCCAGAATGTATCCATAAATGCACGTCCAGCTTTTTCAACGATCCCTTCCCACTGCATCACAAATTCCATGTCTTTTACCAGGCGCGACATCGCCAGTGCAAACCCCAGTGCATTATACCACAGGGCATTTAATTCAACTGATAGTCCAGCCCTCTGAACTACTGGATTTCCATTAACATAAGAATCCATCCATGTGAGGGATATATTTTCTTTTTCTGCATAGATTAATCCCTCGTCGGTCAGGTGAATGAAGCCGGGAAGTGAGCCTTTCCATGATTCCAGGATATTTTTTACAATACTGCTGTAGTTCAGCCATATGCCTACAGGTGAACGTTTTGTTGAAGCATACTGCTGGACTGCCCAGATAAACCATAACGGAGTGTCGGCTGAGTTATAAGCCGGGGTATCAGAAAAAATATTATCAGGGAAAAGGCCATTGTTTAGGTAAGGCTTATATGTATTCAGAACTTCAGAAAAAAGCTTGGAGTTGCCTGTGGCAAATGTTAAACCAGGGAGAGAAATAAATGTTTGACGGCTGATACTGTCATACCACGGGAACCCAGCAATAATACCCGTCTCATTTTTATTTTGATATATGAACTGTTCCGCTGCGTTTTTCAATGAACTTTCTAATGTAAAACGCTTTATGTTATTTGAAGTTTCTTTTGTAAAGCTTTGTTTTAATGAGTTGGGATTTACATATTCAGTAGCTGCAGAAAATATCATGGTCTCTCCAGGTTCCATTTCCAGTTCAAAAAATCCCGGTACATATAAATCTTCAAGATATTCGTACCCCCTGTTTAGTTCTTTAATGTATTCAATATTGTAATACCACCCGGGTACAGGTATAAATTCATTTTTCAGGCTGAATTGCATAAATAAATCAGGATACCCATCGTAGAGGCATGTACTGATGCCGTTTTTGATATAGTTGAATTTGGTGTTGACAAATAAATTTGCCTTACTAAGATTATGTACATTCCGGAATGCCAGAAACGGCCTGAACCGGAATGTAACATTTGAAGGAGCTTCCTCCAGAACATATTGAATCATAATCTGCTTCTTCTTTTCATGCAGAATTCTTTCCATTGTGAAAATGATATTTCCAATCCGGTATGTAATCCGGGGATTCTGGCTGAACTCAATGTTTTGAATATACTTATGCCCCTTTGGTTCATATATTCCCCCCTGATATCTGTGAATTCCCATCTTGAACTCTTCTTCCCCCTGAACTATTGAAACATCAAGCGAAGATAACAAGACATGTTTTTCACGCCCGAAATTATTGAAGTTACACACCAGGAGGCCGTGGTATTTTCGTGTATTACACCCATTAAGCGTAGTACTGATATAGCTTCCTGCACGGTTCGATCTCAGTATTTCACGATTAAGAGAATATTCCAGGTTAATCAGTTGTTCCTTATCAAATTTAAGGTAGCTCATTCTGATTGTTATATTTGATATAATTTGCTATTTCTTTTACTTTTTCTGCCAGGATGATTGTTTCATTTGTTAAGTTAAGATACTGATAATTTTCCTGAAGCTGATGAGCTATTTGTAAAGTTTGCTTTAAAAAGTTCAGATATGAATCAGTAACCATATTCACGGGTATGTGGTTCATTGCTGTAATAAGCTTTTGAACCTTTTCTGCAACATTTATACTTTCTGCATCTACCAGTGCTTTTTTAAATATTTTCCATATATGGTTGATTGCAGAAGAAGAAAGATGGATCATGTCTTCTTCATAAAATCTGTAATCCCGTAATTCATCCATTACAATTTCATAAGCTGGAAAATAGCTGCATGATTTTTCTCCCAAACTACTTATGATTTGCTCCACAGCAAGTATCAAAGCCGACTTGCTTCGTTGGTTTTCTATGGCCCCATCTTTCCAGTGCCTGATTGGGCTCACAGTGAAAATAATATGGAGTTGAGGGTTCAAATGCCAGATCTGGGGAAGAATCCGAATATACAAATCAGAAATATCATCAACCGATAGTCTGAACCTCCTGAATTCTTTATCCGGTATTTTATGACAATTGGTAACCGTGATTCCGGTTGGTTTATATTCATATACCCATGATGTTCCAAAGGTGATAAACATGACACCTGCTTTCCGGATGAAGTTTGAGGAATATTCTAATCTGGAATTAATAGCATTTAAAGCAATGTCAGCATTGTGTGATGAGAAACGGCCATGATGATAAAAACTATGCCATAATCCATTGTGTGCGATAAGATCATTCCGGGTAAAAGTCCTTTTTTCTACAAGAAATTGCAATCCGGTGGCCACTGAAACGGGGTTGTATAGTATTCCATAGGGATTTATATCCACAGGAAATTTCAACTCTGCCAATCTATTTCCAATGTTTTCTGTAAAACATGATCCCATGAACATTGCCGGTACGTTGTAACCGGTTTTTTTGGGAAAAAAGGGTATTGCTATTTTTGTTTGAAAATCTGATACCATCATTTCAGATTTGGGATATCTACCTTTTTAAGGACAAGAGCTGACCGTGCAGGAAGGTATAGCCTTAAATAATGCTGACTTGTGATGCCTCCGCTCGGAATCGTATAATAAGGTAAATCTTCATCGACATGATCATGGCCACCAAACCTTCCTGAATCGGTATTTAAAATGATTTTGTATTTTCCGGGGCCAAGTGCTATGCCATAATCGGTAAATGAAAGGGTTGGATTAAAATTGAAGACAAAAAGAAATAATCCCCGGTGGTAAGCCAATACCTGGTCTGGTTTATTTTCCAGAATCAGATCTACTGAAGGAATGGTGAGCAGTTTATGTTCATTGATGAAATGAATCATTTCCCTGTCAAAATCATACAACCAGTGGAATTTCAAATCCGGATTTTCTGAAATGCTCCATAACCGGCGGCAATGTTTGTACGACCAGCCATTACCTTGCCTGGGAAAATCAATCCATTCGGGATGGCCAAATTCATTTCCCATAAAATTGAGATATGCCCCTCCAGCTGTAGTCGCAGTTATCAGGCGTATCATCTTATGAAGAGCAATTCCCCTGTCGACAAGTAAATTGGGCTGGTCTTTCCGCATGCTGTAATACATTTCCTTGTCAATAAGCCGGAAAATGATAGTTTTATCTCCCACAAGGGCCTGATCGTGTGATTCGGCATAACTTACAACTTTCTCATCAAGCCTTTTTGAAGTAAGGCTGTAAAAAATATCACCTACACTCCAGTCGTTATCTGATTTTTCCTTGATAATCTTTATCCAGTAATCAGGAACCCCCATTGCCATCCGGAAATCAAAACCCATTCCGCCAGATTCAATTGAGACTGCCAATCCTGGCATGCCACTCATATCTTCAGCAATAGATATCGAACGTGGCCTGACCTGTTTAACAAGTTTATTTGCCAGTGTCAGATATGTTATTGCCTCCTGATCAACATTAGGACCGAAATAATCATGATAACTGGAGAAGGACTTTCCTAAACCATGGTCAAAATACAATATGCTCGTTACGCCGTCAAACCTGAATCCGTCAAATCTGAACTCTTCGAGCCAGTATTTAAGATTTGAAAGCAGAAAATGAAGTACTTCATTCTTTCCGTAATTAAACAGGTATGAATCCCAGGCCGGATGATCTCCCTTGCCGCCTTCATGAAAAAACTGGTATCTTGTTCCATCATATTTGCCCAGTCCTTCCACTTCATTTTTTACTGCATGTGAATGCACGATATCCATAATCACAGCCATGCCGAGGTTATGTGCCTCGTCAATCAGATCCTTTAATTCATCGGGTGTCCCAAAACGTGAAGAAGGAGCAAAAAAACTTGATACATGATATCCAAAACTGCCGTAATAAGGATGTTCGGGTATGGCCATCAGTTGCACAGTATTATATCCGTTTGCCTTAATACGTGGCAGCATGTTTTCCCTGAACTCATTATAGGTATGAATACGTTCTTCTTCACCAGCCATGCCAATATGTGCTTCATAGATCAGCGGAGGTTCACCGATGCCTTTGAAATCAGTATTTTTCCACTGATATGGTTGTTCTGGTCGCCACACCTTCGCATTGAAAATATGTGTTTCCGGATCTTGTACAACATAATGTGCCCAGGCCGGGACCCGTTTTCCAAAGTCAAGAGCCCAATGAAGCGACAGTGCATACAAGTCTCCATGGTTCAAATCATTGTGCGACAATAAAAGTTCCCATACTCCATTTCCATGATGTGTAAACGCGTAAGCCGGGTGTTCTTCCCAGTTATTAAACGTTCCGACAAGAAAAATATGTGTTGCATTGGGAGCCCATTCCCTCATAGCCCAACCTGTATCCGTCCGGTGTAAGCCAAAATAGAGATGTCCGCTTGCAAAGTCATATAGAGTGCTGTCACCTGCAAGTTCTTTCTCTTTTTTTTGTGCAGCTTCAATTCTTTGTACAATGGCTTCCTCATAAGGTTGAAGCCACATGTCATCTTGAATCAATTTTGGAAGATTATCTACCATTTACTTTTTTCAATAAAGATAGAGAATCGTAAAAGAATGGTCAATGGATTATATTAAAAAATCAACAAATGAAATGGAGGAATAACATCTGGCAGATGTTCCCCTTATTTTCAATCACCTACCTGAAAAATTTTATGGTAGTTCTATTTCTTTTTTTTGAATATTCCTTTCACCGACTGCCAAACATTCTTTTTCGGCTCAATACGTTCCGGATACTGAGCCTCCTTCAGTTTCTCTTCTTTACTTTTTCCCGCAAACAATCTTTCAAAGAAAAAATCATTTCTTTCAAGTTCCAGCATCTCCCTGTATGGCGGCAACTCCAGATCAGCCAGAATTTCCTCATCCAGTTCGGGAAATCTTGCATTTTGGAGACTTCGAAAGTCAGGGTTGTTATATAGAGATTGAAAAAACCTGCCCACAATTGGCAGGGCAGTATGAGATCCTTGTCCCAGGCTGCTGCTTCTAAACCTGATGCCGGGTTCTTCCCCTCCAACCCACGATCCGGTAACAAGTTGTGGTGTAAGGCCAATAAACCATCCGTCCGCATAATTTTGAGTAGTACCTGTTTTTCCTGCAAAATCGCCTCTGATATTATAGGTGGACCTGATTCTTGCCCCCGTGCCGTTCAGTATGGCCTTTTCGAGCATGTGTGTAATGAGTTGGCAGTTTAAAGCATTCAACCTGGTTTGCTGGAAATCCGGACGTTCAAATTCCTGCAGTAGCTGATTATGGGAATCTGATATCGATTTCAGGTAAAAGGGTTCAACACGTGTTCCTCTGTTGATCAGTGTGGCATAAGTATATAGAAGATTTCTAAGGCTTTCTGAATTTACTCCCAAAGCAATTGAAGGTACTGCAGGTAAATCAGAATTCATTCCCAGCTCTTTTATGGTTTCAATTGCATTGCGGATCCCTGTTTTCATCAGGATGTCTACTGTAACTGTATTTACCGATTGGGCAAGTCCTCCCTCCATTGTATAGTAACCTTCATGTATTCCATTGAAATTTGAGGGCGCATAGTTTTCATATTCTTCATATACCGTTTGCTGAGCCGGGTAATAATCAAAAGGACTCAATTCATTTTCTAAAGCTGCCAGATATATAAAAGGTTTTATGGTGGAACCCACCTGTCGTTTCGACAGGACCCGGTCGTATTTAAAAAACCGGAAATCGATGCCACCCACCCATGCTTTTATATCGCCTGATACGGGATCCATTGCCAGAAACCCGGCATTTAAAAGCCTCAGGTAATGTTTAATTGAATCAAGCGGGGTGGTTTCCACTTCTTTTAATCCATCCCACGTAAAAAGTGAGGCTGTAATTTTTTTATTGAAGGCTTCATCAATTTCCTCCTGCGTTTTTCCCGCTGCATTCATTCTCTGATACCTCGTCGACCGCTGAACGGCTCTTTGAAGTATGTTTCCATTTGCCCTCCACGGTTCTGCATCAGCCCAATGTTTATCGAATTCTGCCTGCAAAACCTTCATATGTTCTAATACGGCATGGTTTGCATATTGCTGCATGGAGGAATTAATTGTAGTTATAATTTTTAATCCATCCGTATACAGGTTCCATGGTTCTCCGTTTTCCTTTGGGTTGTTGGCGCACCATTTTAAAAGCTCCGGTTTTAACATTTCAAGAAAGTATGGGGCAGGTCCTTCATTGAATGAAATTCTCCTGTAAGAAATCTCAAGTGGTTTTTCACTGTATATCTTCCCTTCCTCTTCCGTAAGGTATCCGTTCGCCACCATCTGTCCGATTACAACGTTTCTTCGTTGCCGGGAACGTTCAGGATACATTCTTGGATTGTAACTGTTGTTCGCTTTCAGCATGCCAACAAGTACTGCGGCTTCATCAACTGTAAGGTCTCCGGGTTTTTTGCTGAAAAATCTTTCAGATGCAACTTCAATTCCATATATATTTTCACCAAATGGAACGGTGTTCAGGTACAATGTCAGAATTTCTTCCTTTGAATAAATCCGTTCAAGCCGGTAGGCAATAATTGCTTCCCTCAGTTTGTTAACCGGAAGTGAAAGCAGGCCTACATCATTCCGGGGAAAGAGGTTCTTCGCAATCTGTTGACTAAGCGTACTGCCTCCCCCCGAACTTTTATCCATTAAAAGAATGGTCTTCACGAGCACCCGGCCCAGCGCGACTTCATCAATTCCCCTATGCTCATAGAAGCGTGCATCCTCAGTTGCAATCAGCGCGTTTATTACATTTTTTGATATTTCATCTATGGTAACATTACTCCTGTGTTCAATGTAATACCGACCCAATAGCTTACCATCTTCAGAAAATACTTCTGAAGCCTGTGGGTTTTTAATATTTTTAAGCTGTGTGGAGGTGGGAACATGTCCGGTCATTCCAAAAAAAACTGCCAGAAACAATATGGAAAAGAGTACTGTACCCGCAATGAACAGCAGTAACCCATACCTTAGTAATTTCCTGCCCGTTTTTTTTGCTTTATGTTTCTTTTTACCGGAGGATTCCTTTTTGCCGGACTGGTTGATATCTGATTTTTTTGATGGTGTATCCAAGTTTCTACAATTTTGGGTATTATAACGTTATATGAGGGCTGTAATATTGCTTTACTTCTTCTTTTTTTAAGGGTTATTATAATTTCTCAAATGTCATGCCGCAATCTGAGAAAGGTTATAATGGCTCTTCGAAATCAGAATTAAAACCGGGAAATGGAATACAAACCTTTTTGGCAGCAACATGTTTGATTTGAAGTTAATTGCTAAATTTATAATTTGAAAATTTTTAGTACATGAAAAAACCTGGTTTCACCACTGTTGCCCTGAATGTTCCCTTCCGTAAAAAAGATCCTCATGGAAGTCTTCAGATGCCAGTTTACGAGTCAGTCGCTTATGAGTTTGAATCAGCAGAACAGATTGAAGCCAATTTCAAGGGAGAATATATTGCACATGTTTACTCAAGGTCTTCCAGCCCGACAGTGGAATATTTTGAGGTGAAGCTGAGAGACCTGACTGAAAGTCATGCCGTGCTTGCTGTCAGTTCAGGAATGGCGGCTATAGCCGACACCATTTTGGCTGTTGCCAAAGCGGGAGATAACATCATCTCAGGGCATCAGCTGTTTGGACATACATATGCACTTTTTTCTCAGACATTTGCAGATCTTGGTATCGAAGTCAGGTTCGTAAATGTGAACAACCCTTCTGAGATTGAGCAATATACAGATAATAAAACCAGAGCCTTGTATTTTGAAACAGTGACAAATCCCCAACTTGAAATTGCTGAAATTGATACTCTAGCTGAAATTGCGCATAGGAAGGGGCTTATACTGATTGCCGACAGCACCCTTACACCTCCAAATGTATTTAAGGCAGGTGAGTTTGGAGTAAATATTGAGGTCGTTTCTTCTACAAAACATTTGTCAGGAGGTGCCACTTCATTTGGAGGAGCTATTATTGATCATGGTAATTTTAATTGGGAGAAAAATCCAAATTTTTCTACATATACAGGCAAATATGGTAATAATGCATTTATAGCTAAATTAAGAAAAAATATATATAGAAATACAGGCGGAAGCATGACCCCCCAGACTGCAAGGCATATGATTCAGGGACTGGATATACTGGAACTCAGAGTGGAAAAATGCTATCAGAATTGTATGCTTTTGGGAGAATATCTAAAATCACATCCACTGATAAAATCCGTCAGATATCCCGGGCTTGTTACTGATCCAGCGTTTCTTCCGGCAAAGAAATACTTTAATGGAATCCCAGGCACTGTTATGGCTTTTGACCTGGAATCAAAACAGGCATGTTATAATTTTATGAACCGCCTGAAGATCATTCGCAGGGCTACCAACTTGAATGACAATAAATCGCTGATCATACACCCATGGTCAACCATTTACGCTGAATTTAATGAATCAGAACGTGAACTGTCAGGTATCAGGGATACTATGTTGCGATTTTCTGCCGGTATTGAAAATACAGACGATTTGATTTACGATATCAGCAGAGCACTGAGTTGATATGTGCTTTCTGTATTAATTTTCCGGACCTGATACTTCAAATTCAGCAGAACCTAAGCATATTCTTCCCGATTCACTGATTCCTTCTACAACAATCATGTATTTTCCTGTCTGATCAGATGTGAAAAATGATAGGGATGTATTATTTTCTTTAAGAATTGCCTGTGGTTCCCAGTATAGAGTAGTCCGATAGTCGGGTTGCTCAGACATCTTACTCTCGGGTGTGTACATAGGATTGTAAAATTTTCTGTAGGATGAATAGCCTGTGATTTGTTTGGATAAAACGCCTTTGGTGATATTTACAGGAATATCTGATTTCCCTTTACGTGTATAGATCGCAATGACTCCATTAGACCCTTCAACGCCAAACAGGGCCAGATTTTGAGGGCTTTTTAATATTTCTACTTTTTCTATGTCTCCAATTGGAATGGAACGGATTTTTTCTACCTCATCATCTCTTCCTTCCCATGAATCATCATCCACATTTTTACCAATTTCTTCAGGCATATCGGGTATTCCTTTTGCACTTACCGGAACTCCGTCAACAAGGAACAGGGGAGTTGAATTTCCATCAATATTGGTTGTTCCTCTGATAATTACCTGGCCACCAGTGATATCAAGGCCTGCAGCTTTTCCTGCCAGAAAATCCAGGATATTCCCATAAGATGCTTCCTTTTCGGGTACTTCAATTACCTGGTCGGCATTACTATAAATCCGGAAATGTCCGTCCTTCGTAAAGTCAGGCATGTCCTGCCTGTTTGAGGGTACGCGGTTCACTGCTTCCTTCCGAATAAATTTTTCAGCTGCAAGATGCTGTTGATATTTAACTATTTCCAGTTCTGAAGGAAATTCACCTTTTCCTTTCAACCTGTTTTTATGCGGAACAGATACAGGTAAACCCCTGGAATCGTTCAAAGTGATAGAAGTCCTTTTTCTGCTCCTGGGTTTTTTAGCCTGAATGTAAACGCTGGCAGTATCATTAAACAACAAGCCGGTAAATGTGAACTTTCCATTCTCTTCAACAGGCTGTGTAAGAAATGCCATTTCTCCATCTTTCTCAATAACAAGAGTGATTTCTCCCGTTTTTAATGAATTTCCGGTTCTTACATCTGTGGCAACTCCACTAACCTCCAGCCCTGCCACAGGCTGATGGATAATATGTGTATCTGTTACAGGTACAGAATTCCAGAAATAGCTGCTCCATCCGTTTGTGAGCATCAGCAGGCGCATCTTGGCCTGTGCATCCATATCTGTATCATTAAAAAAATCTGCAGGCGATTCAATAAAACCTTTTAATTCAGATCCAAGCAGCAGCCACGAAAGAATATTTTGTGAAGCACCTTTCTCTGGGAATGCAGAATGATGGACTACCGCCACCGATAGATTTGAAACCTCCGGTTGGCTATTGTTATCAGATAAAGAAAGAATTACTTCCGAACGTACCGGATATTGAATGTTGTCAGCTGCAATTTTTATTTCATTCAATGTATAGTTGTCGCAAAACAATAAACGTTCTGAAACCGGTACAAGATTCTCATCCAGCAGTACAATCTGGTTGATACCTCCTTTCAGCATATCGTTATTGAACCTGAGCAGGTGATTATTTTCCTGTGACTGAAATGCCTGGTAGAAAATCACGTTTCCCCTGTGCATGTTGACCAGGTAAAATGGTTTGTTAAGATACCTTTCAGAATTGGCAGCAATATTTATAGTCAGTTCACGGGAAGTTTGATTTACCAGCTGAATCTTAATGCCTTCTGAAACAATCAGGGAATCAAAGCTATACCGGAAGGAGGGAAATCCATTGATGGTGGCACGGTACCTTTTTCCTGGTTGGGGTGTGAAAAAAAATATGCCCATACCTTTATAATCAGTATTGAATTCAGCTACTTCTGCTCCTGACTCATCTCTGACCGAACCTTTAATGTCAGCTCCAAATCCATTGGCATCGATTGCTTTGAAGGCAACAAGATTAGATATACCCTGAAGAAGTTTTCCTCCTTCGGGCAGAAATTGCACATCCGCTACCATTCTTCTTGACTGAGATGGTCTTTGCCTGCTTTCAAGACCCCTTGAAGTTCTTGGTGGCCTCGTTATTCCAATTGGTAGATGAAAAAACGAACCTTCTCCGAAATTTTCAAGGTATTCAGTACCTGCTCTTAAAAGATAATTTCCTGCAGGAAAGGTATCAGGCAGATAAATATGACCGGGCGACTGACCATTTATACTAAGCAGATTGGTTTCAAGTAAAGCTTCACCTTTTTCATCGGTCAGTTGAACCAGGATATTCTCAACACCGGGAATCAGACGACCTGAACGGCTGTCTGTTAGGTATGATTTCATCCATATTGTTTCACCTGGAAAGAAATATTCCCGGTCGGTATGAAGATAAAGTTTTTCAACTGGATGTTTCTCATTAGATGATACCCATTTCCCAATGGTTTGTGCTGTTGACCCGGATGCGTACAACATTAGGGGCAGGATTGACGCAAAAATCTTTCTTAACATCTTTAAGATTTTTAGGATGGTATAACAAAGATAAAAAACCAATAATTCAGTAGGATGACAACCGGGATGTATTTTACCCTGAAGGCCATTGGATTTATTAAAGCACAACACAGTATTTTGAGCCTTCTTTTTTTAATAATTAAGTGCTTTCAGGCGAGGTATGATTTTTTATAATACTTTCAGCACTTTATCAGGCACTGAAAAGCTGATCATTTTTTCCTGCTGTTGTCACTTTCAATAAACCGGAGGTTCCGTTTTAGTCCGCTATAACCCGCACGTTTCACAGCTGAATTTCTAAACAGTTCATTGAACAACGTTTTCTCCATATTTTGCCAATCTTTTCCGGAAAGAGAGGCAAGCCGGGGATGAAGGTCAAAATCAGGCTCCTGATGAGGTTCTGACTTTAAATTCCAGGGACATACATCCTGACAGATATCACATCCAAATACCCTGTTCTCAAACTGACCCGCAAGCGAATCGTCCAGTTCTCCCTTCACTTCAATTGTTTGGTATGAAATGCATTTTCGTGCATCCACCACCCTGTCTGCAACAATTGCCTTTGTAGGGCATGCATCTATGCACCGGGTACAGTTGCCACAATAATCGCTCACTGCTTTCGGAGTATCATACGGCAATACAATGTCGAGGATAAGTTCCCCGATGAAAAAAAAACTTCCGTGGTGGATTGAAATGAGGTTGCTGTTCTTACCAATCCATCCCAAACCTGCACGTCTGGCCCACGCACGTTCAAGCACCGGAGCTGAATCAGTAAAAGGCCGTGCATTGCAAGGCCCGGCTTTCTCCTGAATAAACTCCAGAAGTTTATTCAATTTTCTTTTAATTACAAAATGATAATCTTTTCCGTAGGCATATTTTGATAAAACCGGTGCTTCCTGATCATGCTGGCTGTTGGCAGGAAAATAATTCTGAAGTACGATAACAAGCGTTTTTGTATTTTCCTGCAGTAACCGGGGGTCAAGCCGCTTCCCGGTATTCCTGGCCATATAAGCCATTTCGCCATGCATGTTTTTCTTCAGCCAACTTTGCAGATGGTCTTCCTCTTCCGATAGAAAATCAGCAGGTACGATGGCACACTCAGAAAAACCAAGTTCTTCTGCTCGTACCTTAATGGCTTGTGATATGTCAGCGTTTAACTGCATAACTATACGGCCGGTTGTTGCAACTTAAAAGTTACATGGAATTAAAAGAACCCCAGTTCAAGGCGGGCTTCCTCACTCATCATCGATTTATCCCACGGGGGTTCAAAGGTAAGGTCCACATTTACATTTTCTATTCCTTCAACCGAGCGGGCAGCTTTTGTAACATCATCCATGAGGATGTCTACTACAGGACAGCCCGGAGCTGTCAATGTCATTAATATGCTGGCGTTGTTGTTTTCATCAACGTCAACATTGTAAATTAACCCCAGGTCATATATATTTACTGGTATTTCAGGATCGTAAACCTCTTTGAGGTTTTCTATGATTTGTTCAATTTTCTTATTCATCTTAATTTCCTCCTTCACTTTCCATTCGGTTAAATGCAAGGGCATAAAGTCTTATTTGTTTTACCATGGCCAGCAAACCATTTGAGCGGGTAGGGGAAAGGTGTTGTTTCAGACCCAAATCATCAATAAAATGAAGATCATTTTCAATAATCTCTTTAGGAGTCCGGCCCGAAACCACCCTCAGCAATAAAGCTACCAATCCTTTTACTATTACAGCATCACTTTCTCCCCTGAAATCTATTTTGCCATTTGCCTTTTCTGCTGTCAGCCAAACCCTCGACTGACATCCCTTAATCAGGTTCTGATCATTTTTCTCTTTGGGATCCAATGATTCAAGCTGATTGCCAAGTTCAATCAAATAAGCATATTTGTCCATCCAGTCTTCATATGCTGAAAACTCTGATATAATTTCCTGTTGAATTTCTTCAATCGTCATGGTTCTTTTTATAAGGATACAAATGTCGTTATTTTTTGTTACCGGACAAATTAGTCCTTTAAAATTGTTTTGCTTTTTTAATGAACTAAACTTCTTTGCATTTTTCCTGCTAACATACTGATATAAAATAACTGGAAGCTATGGTAAATCATTATGGGTAATAACCATATTCCCGCTCCTGCTATTCCACTGAAAAGTACACTTGCAAAAACTGAACCATGAACGAGTGATTTTTTTGTTCCGGCAAATTGAAGGGTTATGGTATCTTCCCTTGAAAAATTCATGGAGCGGGCAAGAAAGCCTGTAAAGTTCAGTATGAGAAAAAACAGCACGATTACTGCCACTAACAAACCTCCCAGCGTGATCCAGCTGACCGCCTGAAAAATTCCTGCCATGAAGGATTCACTGAATGATTCATAAACAATCAGAAGTATGATGATCTTGTCGAACGACGCCAGTTTTTTAAGATGTTTCATGATCAGGTGAATAAAATACCGGTGCAATAAAAGGCCTGCTACGACAGGTAAAATAATCCGTGTAACAAGTTGGATGATAATGCCTGAAAATTCAAATTCTGCAGTGCTGGCCTGAAGAAAAAAACCCATCCAGAAAGGTGTCATCAGGATACCGATGATTCCGGATATGCTTGCATTAAAAATTGCACCTGGTATATTTCCCCCTGCAACAGATACCATCACTACTGACGAAGAAACAGTTGACGGCAAAGCTGCCAGGAAAAACATGCCAATCCAGAGGATTTCAAGACTGGTATCCTTAACTAACGGATAAAATGGTAAAATTATTAGAGGAAAAACCAGGAAAGTTGTAAACTGAACGGCAAAATGCATCCGCCAGTTTCTCATTCCCGACTTTAGTTTTAGCGGGTCCAGTTTGAGCCCATAAAAGAAAAAGATAAGAACAACACCAAAATCGATAACTGTTCCCAGGTCGACAGGGTTAGTGTTCATTGCAATTCCCGGTTTTATCCATGCAGCTATAATCATGAGCAGCAATCCCAGGATAAACCAGTCGGGAATATATTTCTTCATAGGCTAAAGAATATGTTGTAACCAGGTTAAGTTGGTTAACCGAACATTTTTTTTACTTTCACAAGAGAATCAACGAAGATATCAACTTCTTCAGGCGTATTGTACAAACCCAGTGATGCCCTGACCGTTCCGGGGATATTGAAAAACTTCATGAGCGGGTCGGCACAATGATGGCCTGTTCTTACAGCAATACCCATTTTGTCAAGCATAGTACCCAGATCAAACGGATGTATACCTTCAATATTAAATGAAATAACTCCTGATTTGTGAGCTGATTCACCATAGATCCGCAAACCTTCCACTTCTTTTAACCGGGCAGTGATATGTTCAAGCAACCCGTGCTCCCAGTTGTATATGTTTTCAATTCCTGTTTCCTGCAACAGTTCAATGGCAGCACCAAAAGCAATAACCCCTGTGATATTGGGAGTTCCTGCTTCAAATTTAAAAGGAATTTCGCTGAATGTGGTTTTCCCGAACGAGACTTCTGAAATCATTTCTCCACCTCCCTGATAGGGGGGCATCTGTTCAAGCCACTTTCTTTTACCATAGAGTACCCCAACACCGTTCGGGCCATACATTTTATGGGCAGAAAATGCATAGAAATCGGCATCAAGCTTTCTTACATCCACTGCTACATGCTGTACGGCCTGCGCGCCGTCGATAAAAACAGGAATACCACGGTTGTGGGCTGTTTCAATGATTTGTGCCACCGGATTGATTGTCCCAAGGACATTGGATACATGGGTCAGGGCAATCATTCGTGTTCGTGATGTAATCAGGCCAGGTAACAATCCGGTTTGCAATTCTCCCGTTTCTGAAATTGGCAGCTTTATAATTTTTACACCTTTTCGAAGTGCAACAAGTTGCCATGGAACAATATTGGAATGATGTTCCATTTCCGATACAATGATCTCATTTCCAGGGCTAAGAAACTGTTCCCCGTATGAGTTCGCCACCAGATTGGCACTTTCAGTGGTACCTTTTGTAAAAATAATTTCCTCCCTCGACTCCGCATTGATCAGTTCCCTTACTTTATCGCGAACCTGTTCAAATTCCATGGTGGCTTTGTCAGCCATAAAATGGGCAGCCCGGTGGATATTGCCATAATACTCATTCTGGAGCCGTCTTATTGCTTCCAGAACTGCTGCAGGCTTTTGGGTGGAAGCAGCATTATCAAAGTAAACCAGCGGTTTGTTATAAACCTGATTTTGAAGAATAGGAAACCGGCTCCGTATGTCTCGAATGTCGTAATTCATTTTTTTCTACTTACGGGCGTTAAAGGTAGAAAATCCTTTGAAAACACTTACATAATATTGTGATGAACAAAATGATTCAAAAGAAGTAATATTCTCCCGGTGAAATCAATATGGAAGTGAAAATTAAAGCAGTACAGATTCCTGTTACTCCTTAACAATTGTATGCACAATCATGACAGCGGGCTACTTCCCCTCTGAGTCTCTTGTCAACCAGTTCATCAATATGTTCCCGAAGTGGAATAACTTTAATCTGTTGGATTACTTCATGGATAAATGCGTTCATCATCATCAGACGTGCGTTTTTCTCTTCGATTCCACGTGCCCTGAGATAAAACAGGGCTTCTTCATCGATCTGACCTACAGTTGCACCATGGCTGCATTTTACATCATCTGCATCGATGATCAGCTGAGGTTTGGTTTGCATAGTCGCCTTATCCGTAAGCAGCAGGTTGTTGTTCCGCTGAAAAGCATTCGTTTTCTGTGCATCACGTATCACATGTATACGGCCTGAAAAAGCACCTGAGGATTCATCATCGAGCACATTTTTGTACAACTGGTTGCTCAGGCAATGCGGTTTTGCATGTATTACCTGTGTGAAATTGTCGACATGCTGCTTCCGGTCGGTAAATGCCATACCAAAGAGATTGGCTTCTGCATTTTCGCCGTCAAGAATAATCTTCAGGTTGTTCCTGATCAGTCCACCATGCAGTGTAGAGTACAGGGCAGTTACTTTTGAATCTCTTTCCTGCTTAATATATACAGAATTTAAGCTGGTAGCCTTGTTGTGATGATTCTGAAGCGTATAATATTCAAAATTTGCATTTGCACCCACAAAAATTTCAGTGGTTGAATTGAACAGATAAGTATTCAGGTTCAGTGTGTGGTCGCAAAGGAGAAGTTTAACATCAGCACCATCTTCTACATAAATGTAATTTCTTTGGGTTATATAGGCATCTTTATTTGCCTGTAACAGGTTCACCAGCTGAATGGGTTTTTCAAAAACAGCATTTTTAGGAATATAAAGAAAGTAGCCATCCCTGGCAAAAAGTGTATTAAGTGCAACTACCGGATCATCCGAAGAGGGTGCCAGGGAAGCATATTTTGCAAGCAACTCAGGTTTTTCACGGGCAATTTTATCAAGGCTGTCAAGAATAACGCCATGAGGCAACTCATTTGGTTTATTGCTTTTGTGATGGAACCAGCCGTTGGCTACAAACCTGAGGGTGGTATCCATCAGTTTTACATCGCAGCGAAAAACAGGAGAATAATTTTCTTCTTCCGCCTGTGGATGGTGAAAGAACTCATAATCAGGCATGAAGACAGGCTGCAGGTTGGTGTATTTGTAATTTTCAACCTTACGTGTTGGAATTCCCTGTGTCACAAAATCACGCAGTGCCTGTTTGCGCGGAGCATTCAGTACCTCCGGCGCACTCTGTTGCAGTTCATCTTTTATGTCGTTGTAATGAGCTGTATATTTTAATGATAAATCCGTCTTTTCTGTAAGTACATCCATTTCTACAATACCTTTTCTTGTTTAATCCAGTCGTAACCTTTTTCTTCCAGTTCAAGTGCAAGTTCCTTCCCGCCCGATTTAACGAGTTTTCCTCCAAGCAGGACGTGTACATGATCAGGAATGATGTAATCGAGCAACCTCTGGTAATGTGTAATGACAATGGTTGCATTTTCTGGCGAACGCAGGGCATTAACACCATGTGCAACAGTTTTCAGGGCATCAATGTCAAGCCCGGAATCTGTTTCATCAAGAATTGCCAGCCGCGGTTCCAAAAGAGCCATCTGGAATATCTCATTTTTCTTTTTTTCACCACCGGAGAAACCTTCATTGACTGATCTATTGGTGAGTTGGGCGTGCATTTCGACCATCTCCATTTTCTCACGCATGAACTTCAGGAATTCCCCTGCAGTCAGTTCCTTTTGTCC
Organism: Bacteroidota bacterium; assembly: GCA_023412195.1. GTDB lineage: Bacteria > Bacteroidota > Bacteroidia > Bacteroidales > Prolixibacteraceae > Mariniphaga. Next base: position 71,987 of record JAEYNZ010000045.1, on the reverse strand, counting down.
ACGGCTTTTCCTGTGCTCATTTAAGGCTGTTTTCAGGAAATTCACCATTGGTACCCCAGGTATTTCAACAGGGTACTGGAAGCTTAAAAAAAGTCCTTTCCTGGCACGGTCTTCAGGTGCCATATCGAGGAGATCTTCTCCTAAATAATTTACTTCCCCTTGTGTAATTTCATACTCCTCCTTGCCTGCAAGTACATTGGCAAGTGTGCTTTTCCCTGAACCGTTAGGCCCCATAATGGCATGTATTTCACCCGGTTTCACCTCAAGGCTGATACCTTTCAGTATCTCATTTCCTTCAACGGAAACATATAAATTTTTAATTTCAAGCATATTTTTATCCCCTTTATTTTCCCCTTATGGGGAATGATAAACCCTCACCTTGTTCCGTGAGGTTCAGTTGTGATTATCTGATTTTATTTTTTTACCAATTAACTTACCTTTCAGCAGTGATACAGATAAATTGTTATAAATTATCCAACACTGCCTTCGAGGCTGATCTGTAAAAGCTTCTGTGCCTCTACGGCAAACTCCATCGGAAGCTTGTTCAATACCTCCTTGGCATAACCATTTACGATAATGCCAATTGCCTTTTCTGTATCTATTCCTCGCTGGTTGCAATAGAAAATCTGGTCCTCACCTATTTTTGAGGTGGTAGCCTCATGTTCTACAACCGACGATTTGTTGCCCACTTCAATATATGGAAAAGTGTGTGCTCCGCATGTATCGTTTAACAACAGTGAATCGCACTGCGAAAAATTTCTTGAATTCGTTGCCCCGGGCATGATCTTTACCAGTCCCCGGTACGAATTGTTGCTTTTTCCAGCTGAGATACCTTTCGATATGATGGTGCTCTTTGTATTCCTGCCGATATGGATCATTTTAGAACCAGTATCAGCCTGCTGGTAATTGTTGGTAACTGCAACCGAGTTAAATTCACCAACCGAGTTGTTGCCGAGCAGAACGCAGCTGGGGTATTTCCATGTAATAGCTGATCCTGTTTCTACCTGGGTCCAGCTTATTTTAGAGGCTTCACCGCGGCAAATCCCCCGCTTGGTAACAAAATTATATATACCTCCCTTACCGTTTTTATCGCCGGGGTACCAGTTCTGCACCGTAGAATATTTTACCTCTGCACGGTCGAGTGCGATAATTTCAACAACTGCAGCATGCAGCTGATTTTCATCGCGCATTGGAGCAGTACAACCTTCCAGATAACTTACGTAACTGTCATCATCAGCAATAATGAGTGTCCGTTCAAACTGGCCTGTATTTGCAGAATTGATCCTGAAGTAAGTGGAAAGTTCCATAGGGCATCGCACTCCTTTGGGAACATAACAGAAGGATCCGTCACTGAAAACGGCTGAATTCAGTGCTGCGAAATAATTGTCGGCAACAGGTACTGACTGTCCTATATATTTACGGACCAGATCCGGATGATCCTGCAGAGCATCACTGAACGAACAGAAAATAATTCCCTGTTCGGCAAGAACCTCCCTGAAGGTTGTTTTAACCGAAACACTGTCTAGTACTGCATCAACTGCTACTCCTGCCAGGTGCTTTTGTTCTTCAAGGGGTATCCCCAGCTTGTTAAAAGTTTCAAGCAGTTCAGGATCTACCTCATCCAGGCTCTCGTACTTAGGTTTCTTTTTCGGCGCAGCATAATAACTGATCGCCTGAAAATCAATAGGTGGAATTTTAAGGTACGCCCAATTGGGCATTGGCATTTTCAACCACTTTCTGTATGCATTTAAACGGAATTCGAGCATGAAGTCAGGCTCATTCTTTTTCTGCCAGATCGTCCTGATCACATCCTCATTTAGACCTATATCAATAATATCCGTTTCTATGTCAGAATAAAACCCGTATTTGTATTCCCCCTGTGTTACTTCTGATAATATTTTATCCTGTTCTGTCATTTTATTCTTCTTTCGTTTAATAACAATCCTTTTTTCTGACTGTTTACAAATAAATTGCAAAGATATAAAAGTATAGGTAATTTTGTTAAACTGAGCAGGTGAATTAATACCTTATTGTCCTTTATTAACAATGATATAATAAAATATGGAAAGCAGGCATACAAGAGTTTCTGAATTGGGTGAGTTTGGATTGATAGAAAGGCTTACAAAAGATATAAAAATATATAACAGCAGCACTTTAAAAGGGGTTGGTGATGATGCCGCGGTCATCCGCAGTGGTGGTAATGCTATATTACTCTCTACCGACATGCTGACTGAGGGGGTTCACTTCAACCTGATGTATGTCCCTTTGAAGCATCTGGGTTACAAGTCGGTGATTGTGAATCTTTCAGACATATGTGCCATGAATGCCCGGCCGCGACAGATCACTGTGAACCTGGGCCTGTCTAACAAGTTTTCAGTAGAAGCATTGGAGGAACTTTACTCAGGGATTTACCAGGCATGTGAAAACTATGGAATCGACCTGGTAGGTGGTGACACAACCAGTTCACTCACCGGACTTACCATCAGTGTGAGTGTGGTGGGTGAGGCGGATGAAAAGAATATCGTGTACAGAAGCGGTGCCCGTCCTGGTGACCTGCTGTGCGTATCAGGCGACCTGGGTGGTGCATATATGGGGCTTCAGCTTCTGGAGCGTGAAAATGAAGTGTTTAAAGTGAACAACCAGATGCAGCCACAGCTTGAGGGTTATGATTATATCCTTGCCCGGCAGCTGAGGCCTGAAGCCCGTGCCGATGTGGTGAATACCTTTGAAAAACTGGCGATCAGGCCCACATCCATGATTGATATTTCCGATGGCCTGTCGTCCGAAATCCTTCACCTGTGCCGTAATTCAGAAACCGGATGCATCCTCAGGGAGGAAATGGTACCTATCGACAGCCAAACCAAACAGATGGCCGCAGAATTTAACATCAACCCTTTGGTGGCCGCTCTGAATGGCGGTGAGGATTATGAACTGCTTTTTACCCTTTCACCTGAAGATGCCGAAAAAATCAAAAATGACCCTGATTTTACAATTATTGGTGAGATGACAGAAGCATCCGACGGAGCAGTCCTATTGACCACAGGCGGATCTAAAATAGAGTTGCAGGCCCAGGGGTGGGTGCATGGAAAAATTTAACAGGATGAGTGGTAATGAAATTTACTCCTGACTTGTCCGCCTTTTTAAAATATAAAATTATCAATATTGTATATCAGATGGTTATGTTCAAAAAAACTTAAATTTGCCGCACTAAGGCAAAATTATGCTACATATTAGAGTCGTTAAAACAGCATCTAATGAAATTTACTGAAACCTCACCAGCTCAAACCATGCAATAATCATGTCATGTTTCATTTCATGCAATTTGCTCATGCTGTCATAATAGAGTCCCAGTTCAACAAAATATTCATTAAGGGAAATTTCGCCGCTGTTAAGGGCCTTCAAAAGCAGCTGACGGCTGTTAAAAGTTTCCAGCATTCTTTCATAACTACTTATACTGTTTTGGAGTGCTGCCACTTTTTCATACCTGGTTTTCATTTCAATGTAAAACTGGAGCTTTGCATCTGCCTGAAGTTTTTCTGTTGCAATTATTTTCGCACTTGCATGTCGAACAGCATTTTTATTTTCCCATAGGGGAATGGAAATTCCCATGGTAACTCCCTGGAAATGTTCCCCAACAACTTTTTCGCTCATATAACCGGCCGAAATCCTGGGCAAGGTTTGAGACACCTGGAGTTGCTTTTGCTTTTGGTTTAAGGCAAGTTCCTGCCTAATCCACTTCAATACCGGATTGTTTTGTTCAGCCATTGCATACCACTGCTCAAAATTACCTGTTACAGGGGGCTGATAAAGTAAGTTTTCACTGAATTCAACCGGCAGGCCGCCGTTCAGCCTCAGAAGCTCTGCAAGCAGGGCATCCCGTTCGATTTCAGCTATTTCAGTTTTTTTAGATACATTCAGTAAATATACCTGCGCCCGGTTATATTCCAGAATATTAGCCTCCCCTGCATCAAGCTTCTTCCTGTATGATTCTGCTATTTCCCCAGCATGATGTGCCCTTAAATTGTAATCAGTGATGAGGGCGTTCTGTAAAATGACCTCTGCAACAATCATGCGGGCTTCATGCAGGATATCTTTCCGTTGTCGCTCATATACAAGTTCCGCCTGCTCATTTTTCAGTTCAGAAATTTGGCTCTTGTAGGCATAAGCGGTAGGGAAATCAAATACCTGCCTGACGGCTATATCTGTGCGGTCGCCAATTGCCCTGGGATAACCCCGCAGATAATTAAACTCCGCTTCCGGATTTGAAGGCCAGAGACCTGTTTTATTCCCGATCCTATCTGCCTCCAGGTTTTCACGTAAGGCTGATAAGGTGGTATTGTTTTTTTCAATCATAACCAGAACTGAATCAAGTACGGACTGGCTAAATGAACCCACAGCAGAAAGCAGGAATATAGTTGTGATGTATAGTTTCATTTTGTTCTGTTTTTAATGATTCCCCGGTTGTTTAATGCACTGTAAACAACAGGTACAATGTAAATATTCAATATAGTGGAAGTAAGCAGCCCTCCCAATATTACTTTTGCCATCGGACTCTGAATTTCATTTCCTGACTGATCACCCTGCAGAGCAAGTGGGACCAGTGCCAGTGCAGCTGTTAATGCAGTCATCAGTATGGGGATCAACCTGTCTTTTGAACCATAAATTACAGTTTCATGCACTTGCTCGTTCTGATCCTGCAAATACTGGTATCGCGAAATCAGCAATATTCCATTGCGGGTCGCAATTCCAAACAGGGTAATGAACCCTATGATTGCAGGGATATTCAGGATGTTGCTTGTCAGGAAAATAGCAAGAACCCCTCCTATGAGGGCCAATGGCAGATTGAGTAGAATGATACCCGCAAGCTTAAAATCCTTAAATTCCTGGTAAAGTAGCAGGAATACAACAAAGAGGGCAATAATGGAAGTAAGAAGAAGGGTTCTTGATGCACTTGCTTCACTTTCAAACTGCCCGCCATATTCTATGCGGTAACCGTCGGGTAAAGTAATTTCTGAATGGATATTTTCCCTTATCTGTTCTACTACACTCCTTAAGTCACTTCCGGCAACATTGGCAGAAATCACAAGTTTACGCTGGACATTTTCACGGTTTATGGTGCCTGGGCCTGATGCTGAAACTATATCTGCAACCTGGGAAACCGGAACTTTCTTACCGCTTTCCGTATCGATAAGCAGGGTCTTCATGGTTGCCATGTTTTGGGTGTACAATGTATCCATTTTCAGTATTAAATCGAAACGCTGCTGTCCTTCATAAATGTCGGCCATTTTTTCCCCGTAAAATGAAACCTCAACAAATTGATTGAATTCTTCTAAAGTGATGCCATAAAAAGCAAGCATTTCCCTGTTGGCGCGGATTTGTATCTGCGGAATTTCAATCTGCTGCTCCACGTTCACATCTACCAGTCCTTCAATATCAATAATGGCAGTTTTTATTTGGTTACCTAAAGTAAACATTTGATTCAGGTCGGTGCCAAAAAGCTTTATGGCAATGTTGGCACGTGTACCTGAAAGCATGTGGTCGATCCGGTGACCAAGTGGCTGGCCTACTGTAAACGCTATGCCGGGAATGCCTGAAAGTTTGTCCCTGATATCGGACATAAATGTTTCAAGGTTATGCTCTTTTAAAGAGAAACTGACATCTACTTCAGCACTGTTTGATGTTTGTGAATGTTCGTCCAGTTCGCCTCGTCCGGTACGGCGGGTGGTACTTTCCACTTCAGGTACCGATAGCAGTTCGGTTTCAACAAGGTTTCCGAGCCTGTTGCTTTCCTCAAGCGATGTACCTGGCTGAGTGACAATCGAAATGGTTAAGGCACCCTCGTTGAACTCTGGTAAAAAACTTCTTCCAAAATTTGAAAAGATAATGGTGGCTACCAGAAATAGCACCAGAACAGGAATTACGATTGTCTTTTTATGGCGCAGGGCCCAGTACAGGGATTTTTCATATGCCGATGAAAGTTTTTTGGAAAGCCAGCTGTCCTTTTCCTTTTTTGCGAGATACCTTTCATTGGAAAGCATCATTTTTGCAAGCAAGGGAGTTAAAGTCATAGCTACCAGCAGCGATACGGACAGTGAAACGATAAATGAGATGCCAAGGGGTTTCAGCATTCTGCCTTCCATTCCGGAAAGAAAAAACAGGGGCAGAAACGCCACAATAATTATTAAGGTTGCATTTAATATGGAAGCCCTGATCTCTTTGGATGCTTCAAATACAACAGTGAAAGAATCCTTTCTTTCATCAGGCGGCAGCATCCTGTTTTCTTTTAGCCGTTTATAAACATTCTCCACATCAATGATGGCATCATCCACCAGCGACCCAATGGCAATGGCCATTCCCCCAAGACTCATCGTGTTAATGCTTAAATTTAATATATGAAGGACCAGCACTGCTCCCAACAATGAAAGGGGAATGGCAATGAGAGAAATAATGGTTGTTCTGATACTGCCAAGAAAGAGAAACAATATAATAACAACAAAAATTGCCCCTTCAATCAAGGCTCTCTGAACATTGTTTACTGAAGTCCTGATGAAACCTGCCTGGCGAAAAATTTCCGTGTTGATATGAATATCGGGAGGAAGGCTTGCTTTAAGCGATTGAAGATTTGCTTCAATCATTTCTGTAACTTTAATCGTATTGATATTGGGTTGCTTTGACACCGACAGAACAATGGCAGGTTTTGCATTCAGTGATGCATGGCCCATTTTCACAGCACTGCCGATCGTAACAGAAGCCACATCGTTTATTCTTACTGGTGTGCCGTTTAACGACTTGATATATGTACCTGCCAGTTTTTCCAGATCGGATGTACGGCCAATTCCCCTTACAATGTATTCATTACCATAATCACGCACTACACCTCCCGATGAATTGGAACTAATGTTTCTGCAGGCCATGGAGAGTTCTTTCAGCGAAACACTGTAAAAACTCATTTTCATAGGATCGGCAATCACCTGGTACTGCTTGTAATCGCCACCAATGATGCTCACCTGTGAAACACCCCCTGTTGACAGTATTAATGGTTTGATGTTCCATTCAGCAATTGTGCGCAGAGCCATTAAATCAGTCGAATCAGCAGTAAGCCCTATGAACATGATTTCACCCATTATACTTGATTGTGGAGCAAGTACCGGATTGCCTGTGCCCCCTGGCATCTGACCGCTGACAGCAATCAGTTTTTCGCTTATAATCTGCCTCGCCCTGTAAACCTCAGTTCCCCAGTCAAAGTCTACCCAAACAAAGGAGAACCCCTGTGATGACACTGAACGCACCCTGCGCACGCCGCTTGCACCATTTACTGCAGTTTCAATGGGAAAAGTGACCAACTGTTCCACTTCCTCCGGAGCCATACCATGTGCATCGGTCATAACTACCACAGTAGGTGCGGTAAGGTCAGGAAACACATCAATATCCATTTCAAGTGCTGTTTTTGTGCCAAAAACCAGCAGCAGCAATGAACTGATCAGTATAAAGAACCTGTTGTTCAGTGAAAATTTTATGATATTGTCGATCATCAGTTTACTTGGTTAGCGGTTAATGAACATGCCCTGAATGAGGATCCAGCGCACCTGATGCCTGGGCAAGTTTTAGGTGTATTGCACCTCTCGAAACAATCCTCTCTCCCGGTTGCAAACCTGCTGTTATTTCGGTCTGAATTCCGTCTGTAGCCCCGGTTGTCACCTGTCGTTTCTCAAATAGTTCTGGTGTTTCCTGCACAAAAACAAAAAAGAGACCCTGTTCCTCCAGCAGTGCAGTGTTGGGTACTGTAATTGCCTGCGGATTCGTAACAGCTTTCAGGTAAACTTCAACAAGGCTGCCCTGTATAAAGCCGGCTTTGTTATCAATCTGAAAACTGACAGGGATCAGATAGCTGTCATTATTTACCGCTTTCCCAAAGGATAAAACCTTACCGTTCAGTTCTTCAAAGGTATAGATGTTATTGTTTTCCGTGGTTCTGATATTTGCAGAACTTATACCTGTTAAGAGGCCGCTGTATTGTTGTTGCACAAATGCATTCAGGATGAGGGACTGGTCCTGTGAAACAGTGGCAAGCGTCTGGCCGGCTTCAACATACTGGCCGTTTTTTACAAAAACCTGTTTCAGGAACCCTGTCAACGGGCTTGAAATACTTTGGCCTCCATCACTAAAATTATTGACAAGGTTTTCATAAACCGCTCTTGAATTTTCAAATACAGTTCTGGCTTCCAGCAATTCTTTTTCAGAAACAATTCGATCAACAGCCAACTCTTTTTTTCTCAGGTAACCTGCCTGCGCATTTTCAAAATTATTTCTTGCTTTATTAATCCTTAATTCAAGGTTGTTCTCAGACATGCTGCCTGAGGATATTTTGAATAGCATCTGCCCCTGCACAATTTCCCTTCCTTCAACAAGGTTATTGTCTGAATAAAGTATGATTCCACCTGTTCCCGCCGCAATCACTTTTTCATTACCTGTTGCGGGCTGCACTTTAGCTACCGTTTTAATGACCTGCCCAAAAGGTTGTTGTATTACCTGCTCTGTTTTAAATTCTGTCTTCCATGTTTGTTCTTTTGTAAAGGCAATCTTGTTTACCATGGAAAGTTCATTATAAGAGGCCTGTTCATGTGACTCCTGATGACTTGAAAATACCTTCACCCCTGGAACAGTGATTTTTTCAGTGCTGGTTTGGAAATTTAATGTCCCGGTCCCTGCTTTGGCAGGTATCAGGCTAAAGCTGTAAATGCCTGTCCGGGTTGGTTCTTCCAGGGTCTGATGTATTTCATTTTCCCCGATAGAAAGCACCACGGTAACCGTGCCTGAATCCACCGGACTGAAAGAAGGAATATCTGAAAAATGAGCTAAAATGTTCGCCGGTTCCCCTACTATGAATGGGTCGGCTTCAGCAAACAGTTCATAGCTTTCTGTATATGCTGTATACTGAATTTTTTCATGCTCATGGCCATGATCTTCTTCTTGCCTGTTTTCCTGTTGTTGGTAATTGCAGGCTGTTGTGGCAAAAACAACCATTCCTGCTAAAAGTAAATGAAACTTCATATGAATATGTTTTATTTATAACCCGGATCTAAAGTAGGATTTTTCCATGGCTGCAAATCCCCCTGGAATACTATCAGTTACTATATAATTAAGCAGTTAATTATGCTGCAGGAGGGCCCCGTAACCCTATGGAAAACCTGATAAATAAAGGATAAAATTTATTAATTTCAGGTGGTGGTGAAACAGTATGAAATGTTGATCTAATGGGATCAAAGGAAATTAATATACTGTCAAAATTCTGATAATTTTTATTCTCCGAACTGTCTGAAATTAATTGGCGGAAGGTGTTTTTTTGAGAAACCGTGATAAAATCACTGATGCAACAATGATTGGATTTATTTTCCGGGTCTTCCTGATGATCATGATCGCCGTTGTGATGATCATGTGGCAAGTCACAATTCCTGCATTCTTCAGTGATTAAACAAACCTGACCCTGATGATGGTGATGTGGCACAGCATAGTGAAGAAGCAATATAATTCCTGCCACAAGCAAAATAATCTTTCTATATTGAATTTCCTTCACCAACTCTGAGAATTTTATTTGTATGTGTTATATAACAAAGCTAAATAAAAAAAGTGAAGTATCCCGGAGATAAAGTAATTCACGTAATTTGATACGAGTGTAAGCCAAACCAGTATCAGCTGTGGCAATCCTGCTTTATAACAGGTGATGACCCTCTGTGGCCCTTTACTCAGTTTGCTTGGAAACAAAAAGTTTGTTGACATCAAGCCAATGTATAAAGGCATCAAACCAGCGATTACTGGTGCGGTCCGGATTTCCAAGTCCGAAACCATGTCCGCCGTTCTGGTACAGATGAAACTCAACCGGAATTCCTGCCTCATACCACGATTTAATTACTCCGAACTGACCACCAAAAAGGAAATCATCAGTGGCAATAACGTTGAACATAGGAGGGGCATCCTTTGGTACTTCAACCGGGCCCATGCCACCATAGACCGGTGCGATGAAAGCCAGTTTCATTGTGCTGGAGTTTAGTGTGGCATGCATTGTAAGGCCTGCCCCCGCAGAAAAGCCCATCATACCAATCCGGTTTATATCAACACCCCATTCTTTGGCCCGCTGCACAATCATTTTATATGCCGCCTCAGCATCCTGAAGCTGGTTGGAAAGGTCGGGGCGCGGAGGTGCAGGTGCTACTTTTTCCCCGGAAGAACCGGAGTTTTCAGCTGCCGCAGCAAAGGTTCTGTTCATCGATTGACTGAAGTCATCGAGCGACTCCGGGGTAGGATGGAGGCGGTATTTCAGAACAAAGGCTGCAATGCCCCGGGCAGCAAGTGCTTCTGCCACTTCCCAGCCTTCATTTCCCATCGACAGCCACCGGAATCCACCCCCGGGGGCCACTATAACGGCCGTACCATTTGCCTTGCCCGGTTCAGGCAGGAAAGGGGTGAGGGTAGCTTTGGAAATATTTCGTGCCATCGGGTCGCCCCACTGCTGAAACCACGTTTCCGGAGCTTCCTGCCCTTTAACATTTCCTGTGCCAAGTGGAATGGCATTCGGTTCAGCCGGAGCTTCGAGCGGATAAATCGTTCCGTCCTGCGCAATGGCAGCGCTGGCAAATAAGACTAAGGAGGCAGTAAGTACCCTTATGGTAACCGGAAAGGATGATTTAAAAATTTTCATCATTATATCTGTCATGATAAGTTAAATTAAAGGTGAAAGATTAAAAGTAGAATTAGTTTGTGGATATTCAAATACCTTCCAAAACTTTATAATACGAATTATGTCTTTAAGTTTTGATTCAAATACCAGCTACTTTCCCAGCTCTAACGGAGCGTCATCACCAGCCCAGGGACCGGAATTGGCAGGCGTATTAATGTAATCCATCATCAGTGATTTTAGTATTCCTTTACATCAAAATCGCTCAACACTGATATCTAAACATTTATAATGTTACGGTGCGTTGCACCTCTCGTACCAATTTTATTTACCCTAACTGCAAATATTAGGGTACGCTGCACCCGGCACTGAAGTACCCAGCAACAAGTACCCGAACACCAAAGGCCCAGCACACAGGAACCAGTAACCTGCTCTTCTCCCCTGTTTCATCTCTATACCTTCCCTATACCATCCCTATATTAAATTCAATTCGGGATAGACCTGGTGCGGCTTTGGCAGGTAGTCGAATCTTGAATAAAATGCCAGGGAAAAACCCATGGTTGAGCCAGGAAATAAAAAAGCAGCATGAAATGTGAAACTCATGCTGCTATTGGCCGGCATCTTTTTCCGGCTGTTTAGTTAAGAATTTCTGCTGCTGTTTTAATCGGGAAAATATCCCCTGATGATTCCCCTTTTTGAATCTTTTACAAAGAGCAGGATCTCATCGCGTTCCTGGCTGGCAGGCATTTCTGCTTCAATGATTTCAACTGCCTGGGCGGTATTCAGGCCTTTCTGATAAATATACCTGTAAATGTCCTGGATTTCCCTGATTTTTTCGTTGGTATAGCTCCGGCGGCGCATGCCGATAGAGTTGATTCCCACATAGGCAAGTGGCTCTCTTCCTGCCTTGATAAACGGAGGTACATCTTTTCTTACAAGGGAGCCGCCTGCTACCATTACATGGGAGCCAATATGGCAGAACTGGTGGATGCCGGTCATGCCTGATACGATTGCCCAGTCGTCGATGATGACTTCACCCGCGAGCTGGGTATTGTTGCCAAGGATGATGGAGTTTCCTACCTTGCAGTCATGTGCAATGTGTACATAGGCCATGATCAGGTTGTTGTTTCCTACCACTGTTTTGCCTTTTGAGGCTGTTCCACGGTTAACGGTAACATATTCACGGATGGTATTGTTGTCTCCAATTTCCACGGTGGTATATTCACCTCTGAACTTCAGGTCCTGGGGGATAGCACCGATTACGGCTCCCGGGAAAATGTTGCAGTTTTTGCCAATTCTTGTTCCGGAAAGTATCGTAACACTTGATCCTATTCGTGTACCTTCACCGATTATTACATCCCGGTCAATCGATACAAAAGGTTCGATTACCACATTGTCTGCAACTTTTGCATCGGGATGGACATAAGCCAATGGTTGTTTCATAATTATTTTTAACTGAATCAGGTTAATTATCTGTTTGCTTTACTAATTGTGCCATAAATTCACCTTCGGCAACTATTCTATTTCCAACATAAGTCACTCCTTTCATGGTTGCAATCCCCCTTCTGATGGGCGAACTGAGCGTAAGCTTGAAAATAAGCGTATCGCCCGGAACGACTTTTTTTCTGAACTTTACATTGTCGATCCGGATAAAATATGTTGAATATTTTCCTTCGAGTTTACAAAGTACCAAAAGGCCGCCTGTTTGTGCCATAGCTTCTATCAGCAGTACTCCGGGCATAACTGGTTCATCAGGAAAATGGCCCTGGAAGAAAGGTTCATTCTGGGTTACATTTTTTATTCCGACTACCTCTGTTTCGGTCATTGTAAGGATTTTGTCGACCATGAGAAACGGATACCTGTGCGGAAGGTACTCCTTAATCTGGTTGGTGTCGAGCAGGGGTGTAGCATTTGGATCGTATGCCGGTATCTCACTGAGCGATTTTTTCCATGCATCTTTCAATGCCTGTGCAAAAAGGGTATTGGGTCTGTGCCCAGGTTTGGCTGCAATAATCCGCCCTTTAATTCTTTTTCCGCACAATGCCAGGTCGCCAATTACATCGAGCAGTTTGTGCCGGGCACATTCATTATCGAAATAAAGCTCAAGGTTGTTGAGTATTCCCTGCGGTTTCACCTCTACATGGTCGTGATTAAACAAATCGGCCAGCCTGTCGAGTTCATCCTGTCCTACTTCCTTATCGATAATTACAATGGCATTGTTCAGGTCGCCTCCCTTAATGAGGTTGTTTTTGAGCAGGAACTCCAGTTCGTGCAAAAATACGAAAGTACGGCACCAGGCAATTTCATCCTTGAACCCACGTATGGTTTCGAGGTTTGCAAACTGGTTATTCAATACTCTCGATTTAAATGAAATCATCACATTCAGCCGGTAATCGTCATCGGGGAGGGCTATGATATGCGCACCAGAGACATCATCGAAGATTTCAATTTTTTCTTTTATTTCAAAATAATCGCGATCGGCATCCTGTTCCACCACTCCGGCTTTTTCTATGGCTTCCACGAAATATTTTGAGCTGCCGTCCATGATGGGCGCTTCTTCATTATTAACTTCAATCAGCACATTGTCGAGGTCCATGCCCGTAAGTGCCGCCAGCGCATGTTCAATTGTTCCGATTCTTGCTCCGTTAACACCCAGGAGGGTTCCTCTTGAAGTATCAATAACAAGGTCGACATCCGCATCGATAATGGGTTCATTGTCCAGATCAACCCTTTTAAATTTAAAACCATGATTGACAGGGGCAGGTAAAAAATTCATGGTCACATTAACTCCTGTATGTAGTCCTTTCCCTTCAATTTTAAAAGGCTTAGCCAGTGTTTTTTGTTTGTCCGCCATAAAGAAATTTTATTTTGAATCGTCAGGTTTTCCCTGTTTTAAAGATTTGACATCTTTTTGAAGCTGAATTACTTCTTCCCTTAATTTGGGCAGGTTCCGTATAATAGTGTATGTTTTAATTGCATCTTTATAATTAAATGCAGGTGATGCCATCAGAATTTCATTGTCTTTCACTGATTTACTTACACCAGACTGGGCACCAATCTGAACATTGTTGCCAAGTGTGAGGTGCCCTGCCAGTCCTACCTGACCTCCAAGCCGGCAGTTTTTACCGGTTTTTGATGATCCGGCTAATCCGGCCTGGCCAGCGATCACAGTATTTTCTCCAATGTCGCAATTATGTGCTACCTGTACAAGATTGTCGAGTTTGGCACCTTTTCTTATAATGGTTGAACCAAAGGTTCCGCAGTCGATTGCAGTGTTGGCGCCAATTTCCACATCATCTTCCAGGATGACATTCCCGATCTGGGGTATTTTTTTATAGGTGCCATCGGGTTGGGGAGCAAATCCAAAACCGTCAGATCCGATGACTGTTCCTGAATGAAGGATGCAGTTATTCCCGATCATACTGTTGCTGTATATCTTTACTCCCGGATATATGATGCAATTATTTCCTACTGTGACATTTTCTCCCACAAAAACCTGCGGGTAGATTTTGGTCCCCTCGCCAACTTTGGCACTACGGCCAATATAGGCAAATGCGCCTACATAAATGTTATTTCCCAGGCTGGCTGAAGGATCGATATAACTGGGCGATTCAATGCCTTTCAAAGCCTGTTTTGTAGCCTGGTCATACATATCGAGCAGCGATGCAAATGCCTGATAGGCATCATCAACTTTAATGAGTGTGGTTTTTATTTCCGTTTTTGGTTCGAAACTCCGGTTTACCAATACGATGGACGAGAGGGTTGTATAAATATAGTTTTCATATTTCGGATTGGAAAGAAATGAGAGGGTTCCAGGTTTTCCCTCTTCAATTTTTGATACGCCCGATACCTTGACATTGCTGTCACCTGAAACATCTCCGTTCAGAAAAGAAGCAATGTCTGAAGCTTTAAATTCCATTCAATCGTTTTTTAGCGATGCAAATATATGTTTAAACTAATTAATGTCCAATTCTTTTGGATAACAGGCAAAATATTTGCGCACTGTTTTAGTCAGTACAGAAAGGTTAATATCAGAGGCTTTCCCAATTTCCTTAACCTTGCCATTTTTATACAGAATTTTAATATTTTCGGTACTTTGGTTATATGCACTGTTTGTAATTTCCCCCGTCATAAGATAATAAGGCGACAAGTTACTGTCGTTTGTTATTTTTTCTGTAATCAGATTTAACATTTTTTCATTCCATTTGGCTGAAGGAGGTACATCTTTAATTTTTATACGGAACAACCTCCTATTGATAAGTCCTTTGGAAAGATATGACAATACTGGATCGGTATGCATCTGCCACTCCTTTACTGAGGTGAGAATATCATTATCATCGAGAAGTGCATACCACTCCAGTACAGGTTTCGATCCGATCAATGCGTTTTGGGCAAAATCCTGTTCAGTAAACCGGTTCCGGAAAAATATATCAAGTGTGGGGGTAGTGAAAACATTTTTTCCTTCTGCCCTGAGTTCCTTTGCCCTTTTCAGGATGTGTATGAGCAGGAATTCGGCCGATACAACTGTTTTATGCAGGTAAACCTGCCAGTACATCAGCCTGCGCGCAATGAGGAATTTTTCAATAGAATAGATTCCCTTGTAATCTACAGCCAGCTGATCGTTCCAAACAGTGAGCATTTTAATGATCCGGTCTATTCCCACAATGCCCTCAGCCACCCCTGTGAAAAAACTGTCGCGGCTGAGATAATCGAGCCTGTCCATATCGAGCTGGCTGGCAACAAGCTGGTGAAGAAACTGTTTTTTATACCTGTTCCTGAAAATATCAATGGCAAGATCAAGTTTACCCAAGAATTGGCGGTTCAGTTCATTCATCATCATGAGTGAAATGTTTTCATGGGGTATTTCCACAAGCGTATTTTCGAGAACATGTGAGAAGGGTGCATGGCCTATATCGTGAAGTAAAATGGCAACTGTAACTGCGTCAGCTTCATCCTCTGTTATGTCATGTCCCTTCAACCTTAGAACTGAGATTGCCTGTCTCATCAGATGGCTTGCTCCCAGTACATGTTCGAACCTGGAGTGGTTGGCTCCCGGATAAACAAGAAATGACAATCCCAGTTGCTTTATCCTCCTCAGCCTTTGAATATATGGATGTTCGAGCAGGTCAAATATAAGATCCGACTGGATGTTTATGAATCCAAAGACCGGATCGTTGATGATCTTTTTCTTGTTCAAATAATACTGCGTCACAATTTTCTTTAGCTTTAACAGGCTAAAAATACAAAAGTTTAATTAATTCGGTTTAAGGGATTTATCATCTCTATAAATATTTGTATTTTAATTAGAATTTACTATTTTTGCGCTGATTTTCGAATAAAAACCTGAATTAGGGGGCCGTAGGTTCCCTATTTTGTTAAAGGTAAATATGATTGACAAAGCAAAAATAGTGGATCTGGTCAGTGAACAGCTCGATGAAAGAATGTTCCTGGTGGATGTGCAGATAAGCGCCACCGGGGTTATCAGGGTTTTTGTCGACAGCTTCGATGGCATCACTATAGAGCGCTGTGTTCAGATCAGCAGGCACATTGAAGGCAATCTCGACAGGGAAGCAGAGGATTTTGAGCTCCAGGTTTCCTCAGCAGGATTATCTGAACCCTTCAGGGTGAAGGAGCAGTATTATAAAAATACCGGAAGGAATATTGAAATATTGACAGATGCCGGTGAAAAACATACCGGGCTTCTGAAACTTGCCACTCCTGATTATATTATTTTTGAAACAGAATCGAAGGAGAAGGTCGAAGGACAGAAGAAAAAGCAGTTGACAGTGCGGGAGCATAAACTGGAATATGGCGAAATAAAAAGCGCAAAAGTTGTTGTTTCATTTAAATAAATTAGAACGTAATGGAAAATATTAACCTTATCGATACTTTTGCCGAGTTTAAGGAACTGAAAAACATTGACCGGGTGACTATGATGAGTGTACTTGAAGATGTTTTCAGAAGCGTTTTGATCAAGCAATTCGGCACAGATGAAAATTGTGATGTAATCATCAACATCGATAAAGGCGACTTCGAGATCTGGAGAAACAGGGAAGTGGTTGAAGATGATGAACTGGAAGATCCCAATCTGCAGATATCCCTGTCGGAGGCCAAAAAGATCGACAGTGATTATGAAGTTGGAGAGGAAGTGACCGACGAAGTGAAGCTGCTTGATTTCGGCCGCCGGGCTATTCTGAATCTTCGACAGAACCTTGCCAGCAAGATCATGGAACTGGAGAAGGATCATATTTACGGAAAATACAAAAATAAAATAGGTGATATAGTCACCGGGGAGGTATATCAGGTTTGGAAAAAGGAGATTCTGATACTTGATGATGAAGGAAACGAACTGATCCTTCCTAAGTCGGAACAGATTCCATCTGATTATTTTCGGAAAGGCGATGCAGTCCGTGCCATTGTTTACAAGGTAGAACTGAGGAACAACAACCCGCTGATCATTTTGTCACGTACAGCACCTGTTTTCCTTGAAAGATTGTTTGAACTTGAAATTCCTGAGATTTTTGACGGTTTGATTACGATTAAAAAGATCGTTAGGGTACCAGGTGAACGTGCAAAAGTAGCGGTTGAATCATATGATGAAAGAATTGACCCGGTAGGAGCATGTGTGGGTATGAAAGGTTCCCGTATACATGGCATTGTGCGGGAGTTGAGAAATGAAAACATCGACGTCATCAATTATTCGGCCAACACACAGCTGTTTATCAAGCGGGCATTGAATCCTGCCAAGATCAATAACATTAAGATAAATGAAGCTGACAAGAAAGCGGACGTTTATCTGAAACCCGAAGAAGTTTCACTTGCAATTGGAAAGGGCGGACTGAACATCAGGCTGGCAAGCCAGCTTACAGGATATGAAATTGATGTATACCGCGAAACCCAGGTAGATGATGATGATGTGAACCTCGATGAATTTGCCGATGAAATTGAAGGCTGGATTATCGACAGCCTGAAAGGTATTGGTTGTGATACTGCGAAGAATGTACTGAATATACCCAGAAATGAGCTGATTAAGCGGACTGATCTGGAGGAAGAAACTATTGATGAAGTGCTTAAAGTACTTAGATCTGAATTTGATTAAGTAAAAAACAACCAAAAAAAGATAAATGCTTTTAAAGTTTTGATTTAACTTGCGGAACTTTTTAAATGCAGGAAGGTATAGAAAAAAAAGAATATGATATTAGGCAAGACAATTAGACTTAGTAAACTTGCAAGAGAGTTCAATGTTGGAATTCACACCATAGTGGAATTTCTGCACAAAAAAGGTTTTGATTACGACTCAAATCCAAACACAAAAATTTCAGAAGAAGCAGTGGTACTTCTTGAGAAGGAGTATAAGATTGATCTGAACCTTAAGAAAGAATCAGAAAAGATTATACTTAAAAGCCACCGCCCAAAACAGGAAGTTATTTCCATTGAAGATAAGCCACAGGAAGAGCCAGATGAAGAAGATGAGGATGAAGAGGAACTTCCACGGATAATTCCCAAGAAAACTCCCCCTCCTGTCAGGAAAAAAGCACCGGAAGAAATCCCCGCTGAGCGTCCCAAAAGGGAAGATCGTATCAAGGTCGTAGGAAAAGTTGATCTCGAAAGCATCAACAAGCCACCACGGAAAGAAGAGAAAAAACCTGAACCGGAAGAAATAAAACTTCCCGAACAAGAACCGGAAATGGAAGTAAAGCCTGAAGAGCAGATACCTCCGGTTGAGAAACAGGAAGAAGTTCAGGTGCCCGAACAACCCGAAGAAAAAGCAGAAGAAATACAGGAAGAACCTAAAGAAAAAACCATAGAAACCGGAGTACCCAGAGTGGAAGAATTAAAAGTTATCGGGCGAATTGACCTTGATGCACTGAATCAAAAAACCCGTCCTGCCAAAAAATCACGGAAGGAAAAGGAAAAGGAACGGAAGGATAGGCGGCGTCAGAAGTTGGGGCTGATCAGGCCTGAAGAGAAAGCTGCCACCCCAGAGGTGCCATCAGAAAAACCAGTGGCAGGAGAACCTGTTCAGAAGGAAGACGAAGTAATTAAGGCGAAAGCAGAAAGGCTTAACGGTCCTACTGTCATTGGCAGAATAGATCTTCCGGATAAAAAGTTGAGAAAACAGAAAGATATAGCTGAAGAAGCACTTCATAAAAAGCGCCGCAAGCGGATTAAGGAAACCGGAAGGATTAAACTTGAGGATAAAACTGCTGAACGGCCCAAAACTGAACCAAAACTTCAGAAAGCTACAGGCAGGAAGAAAAAGGTGCTGCTTAAAAAGGAGGTTGATGAAGGAGAAGTTCAGAAGCAAATCAAGGATACTCTTGCACGGCTGACATCCAAAGGGAAATCGAAAGGTTCGAAGCACCGTCGTGACAAGAGGGCAGCCATCAGTGAAAGGATGCATGCCGATCAGGAAAAGCACATGCAGGAGAAAAAAGTACTGAAGGTTACCGAGTTTGTTTCAGTCAGTGAGCTGGCAACCATGATGAATGTCAGTGTAAATGAAGTTATTTCAGCTTGTATGAGCCTTGGCCTGTTTGTTTCCATAAACCAGAGGCTTGATGCCGAAACGCTTTCAATTGTTGCAGAGGAGTTTGGTTTCAATGTGGAATTTGTCAGTGCCGACTTGCATGATTCAATTGAAACCTTTGAAGATACAGAGGAAGACCTTTTACCCAGGCCTCCTATTGTTACGGTGATGGGGCATGTCGACCATGGAAAAACATCGTTGCTCGACTACATCAGGAGCACCAATGTGATTGCCGGAGAGGCCGGAGGTATAACCCAGCATATCGGGGCATATCACGTTACCCTCGAAGATGGACGGAAAATTACATTTCTTGACACCCCGGGTCATGAGGCATTTACAGCCATGCGTGCCCGTGGAGCCCAGGTAACTGACATTGCAATTATTATTGTTGCAGCCGACGATAATGTGATGCCCCAGACTGTGGAAGCCATAAATCATGCTACTGCAGCAGGTGTTCCCATTGTTTTTGCTATTAATAAAATAGATAAGCCCAATTCCAATGTAGAAAGGATCAAGGAAGAATTAGCCAATATGAACTTCCTGGTAGAAGACTGGGGCGGGAAATTCCAGTCGCAGGATATTTCGGCCAAAATGGGAGTTGGGGTTGGAGAACTGCTTGAAAAAGTACTCCTGGAGGCTGAACTTCTTGACCTGAAGGCAAATCCTAACAGGAGGGCAATTGGTACTGTCATTGAATCGACCCTTGACCGCGGACGTGGTTATGTAGCAACGGTTCTTGTGCAGAACGGGTCTTTAAAAGCTGGCGATGTTGTACTTGCCGGCCAGCATTTCGGACATGTGAAAGCCATGTTCAACGAAAGAAATCAACGGATTGATGTAGCCGGGCCTGCTGAGCCTGCAATCATTCTGGGCCTCGACGGTGCTCCGCAGGCAGGCGATAAGTTCAATGTAATGGAAAATGAACGGGATGCCCGCAACATTGCCAATAAGCGCGAACAACTTGCCCGCGAACAGGGCCTTCGTACACAGAAACATATCACGCTCGATGAAATCGGCCGCCGTATTGCCATTGGCAATTTCCAGGAATTGAACCTGATTGTTAAAGGTGACGTCGACGGATCAATTGAAGCACTTTCTGATTCGTTGATAAAACTTTCTACTGAAGAAATCCAGGTTAACATCAAGCATAAAGCCGTAGGTCAGATTTCCGAATCAGATATTCTTCTGGCAGCAGCTTCTGAAGCTATTGTAGTTGGATTCCAGGTAAGACCTTCACTAAGTGCAAGGAAGCTTGCTGAAAAAGAGCAGATCGATATCAGGCTGTACTCAATTATTTATGATGCCATTAATGAGATCAGGGCTGCTATGGAAGGTATGCTTTCTCCGGATATCAAGGAGGAAATCACAGGTACCGCCGAAGTTATTGAAACATTTAAAGTTACCAAAGTAGGGACAGTGGCCGGATGTATAGTGCGTGACGGAAAAATAGGACGGAACTCGAAGATCAGGGTCATCCGTGAGGGAATTGTTATCTATACAGGAATGCTTGGATCACTTAAACGTTTCAAGGAAGATGTAAAAGAGGTTAAGAACGGTTATGAATGCGGGCTTAACATCGAAAATTTTAATGATATGAAAATTGGTGATCATGTTGAAGCCTTTCATGAAGTTGAAGTGGCAAAACAATTATAAAATGATGGGTCCGGTTTCCGGGCCCTTTTTTATTATTGTATCCTACTCATAATAAATCTTTTCCCAATTGTTAAGTTATTAACAAAAAATCCTTTATTATTCGTTCCAAAAAATGATGCCGGTAGATTTACTAATTATTAGTTTTGAAGAAAATTCAGGAAAGGATGAAACGGTATCTGTTGGTAATCTTATTTCTTGTGCTTGCAGCTTCGGGCATTTATATGTACCTCTCAAAAGGTGATATAGCCCTGTTTAATGATTCTTTATCTTATAGTGCAGTTCCTGTTTCTTCTCCCTTTTTTTTGGAAGTAAGCTCGGCAAGAGATCTTTCACCTTCTCATCCTGTTTTAGGGGAACTGGAGGCAGCTGGTATAGGTAAATCGTGGTTTCAATTTCTGCATGATGCTGATTCTGTAATTGTGCAACATGATCATCTGCCAAAATCTTTCCTGAATAATCCCTTCATACTGGCTTATGGTGTTTCAGGCAGAAATCAGCTGGTCCCGCTGATCATTAGAAAAGCTGAGTCATCAGGTCAACAGAAGATGGCTGAAGATTTTCTTCACGCCTTGTATCCTGAAAACCGGTTTGTTTACAGTAAAAAGGAGTATGGGCAATTCATCATCAATGAAATCAACAGGGGCAGCTCTACAGGTCCTCTTTACTATTCCTTTGCCGATGGATTGTTGCTGATAAGCCCCAGGTCTATATTGGTTGAGCAGTCTATCAGGCAGATGGAAAACCCCGGGCTTCAGAAAAACCATTTTTTCAGGGAAGTAAACAGGACTGTGGGTACCAAAGGAATATCCCTTTTCATCAATCATCAGCATATTCAAGGATTTTTTGGAAATATTCTCAACAGAACCTCTGTTGAAAAGGTGGATGAGTTTGGCTCTGTTTTACGCCTTCAGCCTGTAGCCCTGGCATCAAAGTTTAAAGATTATGCCGGATGGAGCGGTCTTGATTTTAAGGTGGGTAACAATCAGGTTCTAATAAGTGGTATTTCTGCTGCTGATGATTCATTGAATCACTTCCTTGCTGTATTTCAGGATCAGCAACCAGTTCGTGTTAAAGCTGAAGATATGCTCCCACAGAACACTGCGTTTTTCTGTGTATATGCATTTTCAGGGAAAAAAAGCTTCTTTGAAGGACTTGAAAATTTCTTTGCCCATTCACCTGATTACTACCACCGCGAGGAACGGATGAAGCGTTTTGATAACGGAATGAGGGCAGATGTAAGAAAAGTGTTTGGTGAACTGGCAGGCGATGAAGTCGTTGTTGCAGCAACAACAATACCTGTCAACCCCCAGAATAAGACGGTGTATTTCATTATGAATACCCACGGGAAAACCGGTGCAGAAACTCAGTTTATTAAATTACTTGAGAATTACGCTGGCAGGACAGGCACTGAGTTGTCAGAGTTAAAATCAGATTTTAAGGTAGACAATGAATTAAGTTTCCCGGTATATAAATTCCCTTATCCGTCATTTCCGGGCTTATGGCTGGGAAGTCCTTTTACAATGGCAGAAGCACGTTTTGTATCTTTCATCGACAGTTATATGGTCTTTTCCAATTCTGAAAAAGGGTTGCACGAATACCTGCGGAATATGGTGCTGGGCACAACACTGGCAAAAGATTTACGCTACCAGGGCTTTAAATCGAGTGCTTCAAACCGTGCAAATATTCATGTCTTTGTGGATGTCAATAAAATTTATGGATACCGGAAGGAACTTTTTGCTGAATCAGTTGTAAAGCCTGTTGATATAAGGGAAGAAAGCATCAGAAAGTTCGGGATGATCAACTGGCAGGTCCTGAGGGAAAAGCAACGGTTTAACAACAATCTTGCAATTGCTTATCTGCCAAATGATGTTATGGAGGCACAAACCACCTGGCAAAGTATGATTGGAAGCAACATCATTATTAAACCCCAGATAACGACAAATCCACTGTTAACTTCAGACCATGAAATTGTATTTCAGGATGAGCAGCATAACCTTGTACAGGTATCCTCTTCCGGCAGAATTCGCTGGAGCATTCCTGTATCAGGTCCTGTTTTAAGTGAAATCCACCAGATAGATTATTTTAAGAACGGGCGCTTTCAATATCTTTTTAATACAGCAGGAAAAATCTATCTGATCGACAGGAATGGAAACAATGTTCAGGGTTTTCCAATCACGCTGGCATCACCTGCAACCAATGGCATAAGCGTATTTGATTACGACAAAAACCGGAATTACAGGTACTTTGTAGCCTGTGATGACCGGAAGATTCATGTTTTTGATCATGCTGGAAAACCCTTAAAGGGATGGAAGTTTGAAACTACAGAAAATCTGGTTGTTTCACCTGTTCAGCATTTCAAAGTTGAAGGAAAGGATTACATTGTTTTTAAGGACAAATCTAAAATCTATATGCTCGACAGGCAGGGCGATGTTCGCCTTGCACCTTCAGTTAAATTTGAAAATTCAGGCAATCCGCTTTCCCTTTATATAAAGGATAAGCCCCGGATTGTGGCTACAGATATTACAGGTAAGGTTTATTACATTTATTTTGACGGAAAAACGGAAGAAAGGAAAACAGCCAGGTTTAGTGGGAACCATTTTTTTACAGTTGATGATCTGGATGGCAACGGGGTTGCGGATTTTGTTTTTATAGATGGTAATGAGCTTACTGTAATGGATGAAAAAGGGAAAAGACTGTTCAGCAAAAAGCACAGCAATATTATAAAACACATGCCCCGTATCTATAGTTTTTCCCAGGATCTGAAAAAAGTTGGGGTTGTAGACGCAACATTAAACCGCATATACCTTTATGACCCGGCCGGTAAGCTGCATGATGGTTTTCCCCTACAGGGGAACAGTGAATTTTCTATTGGTAAGCTTTCAAATAATTCTGATAAAGTTAACCTGTTGGTAGGAAGCGAGGGAGGATTGCTTTTTAATTATACTCTGAATTAAAAGTTACCGAAGCACTGATAAGTAGGTGAGATATTGATCTGCAGCTTATCATAAAGTCAAACTGTCGGCAATTTTTCAGTTAATGAATTTAAATTCTGTCATTAATACAGTATGCCTGTTACTAAATAGATTCACAATCACAAGTCATATACACATGATCCTGTGCCTGTTTAAAAAGTTTGACGGTATGCATCAAATCTGCATATTTTGTTGTAACTTATGAACGAAATTTAATAATCTGCTGGAAGAGATAAACAATTCTTAACCTGCACTCCTGAACTAAACTGAGTATATGTTGATTTGGCGGGTTATAAATGCGTGAAATGCATGCAGGAATCAAGCCTGAAATTAAATGCTGGTTAGTACCAGGTATAAAATAAAGGTGGGATATCTGAAATAGGTTCTCAGAGTGGAAAGCAACCATGGGAATTTGGTTCAGTAAAACCATATAGGTTAATAAATGGAGTATAACGGATATAAAAATTGAAGTATGAAGAAAGCATTATTAATTGCCATTCTTGGTTTTTATGCTGCTGTTCTTGTGGGTCAGCAGAAAGTAACTGTCACAGGAGTGGTAACAGATGAAACGAATTTGGGATTACCGGGGGTAACCATAATTGAAGAAGGAACCCAAAATGGCACAGTAACCAACTTCGACGGGGAATACACCATCGAAGTTGCCCAACAGGCAAATCTTGTATTCAGTTTTGTAGGATTTCAGCCGCAAACAGTTCCTGTTCAGGGAAGGTCGGTAATAAGCATACAGATGACACAGGGTATGCTGGATATTGAAGAAGTGGTAGTTGTGGGGTATGGAACTTTAGTCGTAAAAGACCTTACTTCAGCAATTGCTACAATCAAGGCTGATGAACTTGAAAGGACTCCGGCAGGACAGGTTATGCAAGGACTGCAGGGTAAGGTTGCCGGGCTGCAGGTTGTAAGCAGCGGTGCTCCGGGTGACGCACCTACCATACGTGTCAGGGGCATCGGTTCATATCCAGGGC
This sequence comes from Bacteroidota bacterium, assembly GCA_023412195.1. GTDB lineage: Bacteria > Bacteroidota > Bacteroidia > Bacteroidales > Prolixibacteraceae > Mariniphaga. The sequence continues at coordinate 47,174 of JAEYNZ010000045.1, read as the reverse complement.
AAAATAATGAAGCTCCCCTTTATGTTGTGGATGGTATGTTTTTCGATAACATCGATTTTCTGAATCCATCGGATATTGCTACTGTTTCAGTTCTCAAAGACGCCTCGGCAGCCGCAATTTATGGGGTAAGGGCAGCCAACGGGGTAGTACTGGTTGAAACCAAATCGGGGTCTTTCAACAGGCCTGCAGAAATTACCTATGATGGATATTATGGTTACCAGGTTCCGCAGAATGTGCTTAAAATGGCCAATGCTGAACAATTTACTACCATGGCTATGGAATCAGGTTCCGCTCCTGATATTGCAAATATTTCCAATGCCATGCAACGATATGGCAGAAGCCGCATAAATCCCAACGTGCCCGATGTAAATACCGACTGGTACAAGCAGATCATGCGTGTTGCGCCCATACAGAATCACAGTTTAAATGTCACAGGCGGTGGGGAGAATGCTACATATTCAATAGGTTCAAGCTATTTCTTCCAGGAAGGAATCCTTGATATGAAAAATAACTATGAAAGGTTTAACCTGAGGGCAAAAGTTGATTTCAATGCTACTGACTGGTTTACCATAGGTGGAAATGTTATTTTCAGCAATTCTCAGAAATATATCCAGGAGAGTGATGCCTGGAGTCAGGCATATTGGGCTGTACCAATTTTGCCTTTATATGATGAATCCAATACTTCGGCATGGCCTATTAATTTCGCAAGTGCCCAGCATATTGGTTTCCGTGGAGGGCAGAATCCACTGCCAGCCCTCGAATTCAATAACAACCGCCAGAAATCAAGGCAGACGCTTGCCAACTTTTATGGACAGATTAATATCATACCTGATAAACTGAACTTCAGGACAACTTATAACCACAGTCTGACATCAATTGACCAGCGCGATGTGGATTTACCCTATTTTATAAGCGATGCCTTCCAAAGGCCGAACGCAGGAATCACCAAACGTGCTGAAACGATGTCAAACCAGATCATGGATAATATCCTTACCTATACCGATATATTTGGAGAGCATAATCTTACTGTCATGCTGGGACACTCATACAGGGATGAATCATGGCATATGCTTACTGCCCGGGGACTGGACTTTCCATACGACAATGAAGAATCATGGTATATAGACCAGGCCGAAACAATACCTGTTGATAATGTACAGGACAACGGAGTAAGGCAATATGGTATTTCCTATTTTGGCAGGGTATCATACAACTTTAATGACAGGTATCTGCTGTATGGAACCATGAGGGCAGACGGCAGTTCCAAGTACCAGGAAAAATGGGGATATTTCCCGACCATTGGTGTTGGATGGGTTCTTTCAGAAGAAGAGTTTATGATCAACACGCCATACATCGACTTCCTGAAATTACGTGCCAGCTGGGGCCAGCTTGGAAACGACAAGATTCAGGCGAGTGACGGAGCAAGAACCACAACTCCTGTCGATACAGCCATTGATGATAACCTGGTTCCGGGCACCATTACTTCCAGTACATTTTCATCACTTGAATGGGAAATGACTGAAGAAACCAACGTTGGTGTTACAGCCCGTTTATTCAACAATAAATTGTCAATGGATGCCGATTACTACATACGCGATACCAAGAATGCAGCTATATTTGTTAACATTCCAGCTGTTGGGGGAACAGTATTACGGAATGTCGGGATCATCCGGAATTCGGGTTTTGAGCTCGTGATGAACTGGAACAATGCTATTTCAAGAGATTTTACTTACAGCGTGAGTGTAAACCTGTCAACACTTAAAAATGAAGTCAGGGATCTTTTTGGACAGCCATACATCGACGGAGGAATGGCGGAATTCCGGCAGCGATCTATCGTTGGCCAGCCTCTATTGGCATTCTTTGGATATGAGGTACTGGGCGTTTACCAGAATGAACAGGAAATACAGGCTGACCCGGTGGCCGTTGCAAACAATCTTCGGCCCGGAGATTTTAAATACCGGGATCAGAACAATGACGGTGCTGTGAACGATGATGACCGTGTTATTCTGGGATCCTATTTTCCTACATTCATGTACGGGGGGAATCTTGGGATTACCTTCAGGAATTTTAGTCTGAATGCATATGTAATGGGCCAGACCGGCAATAAAATTCTGAACAGGAAACGAGGTGAAATTATATGGACGCCTGATTTAAACATGGATGCCGATCTTGCCCAGAACAGGTGGCATGGTGAAGGCACCTCAAATAAGTATCCGTCATCTGCAGGATTGCGGAAAGGTTGGAATCAAAGAATGAGTACTTATTTTGTGGAAGATGGTTCATTCTTCAGGGTGCAGAATGTACAGCTTTCGTATAACCTGAGTGGACAGGAATGGTTTGGCACGGCAATTCCGGATACAAGAATTTCATTGACTGCTGAAAGGCCACTTACCCTGTTCAGCTACAACGGGTTTAATCCTGAAGTTTCCGACGGTATCGACAGGCAGACATATCCGATTCCTGCAGTATACACACTTGGTCTGAACATCAAATTTTAACCGGATAAATAATCAAGGATATGAAAAGGATAATTCATTCATTTACATTTATAGTAATCACACTGGCATTACTGGTAGTGCCGGCATGTCATGATCTGCTGGAAGAGCCTGCCGAAAACAGGACTTTTACAGAAGAGACCGATTACACTAATTTTGGCAACATGAGATTGCCGCTGATAGGGATTTATTCCCAGCTTTATAACCGTGGATGGGAAAACCACCCTCTGATTGCAGTGCGAGGTGATGATGTAAATCACGGAGGGTTGGGAGACCAGCAGGATTTCGCAGAAACCGATTTCTTTAACTACAACAAGGATTACTGGATGTATAATGCCGTATGGCAAGGTTTCTACAGCGATGTTTATGTTATGCTTTCTGCAATCGATGAATTTCAGTTATACAAAGACAATGGTGCTGATGCAGCAACAGCTGATCAATACATAGCTGAAGCAAAAGTAATTGAAGGATGGCTTCTTTTTCAGCTTTCCAGGGTCTGGAGCGATATTCTTATTCCCACATCACCCGATCCTGCAGATCTGCTGATTACAGAGATAAGTCCAAAAGAAGAGGTCATGCAATACATTTCAGGAAGGATGGATGAAGCCATTCCCGCACTTCCTGCCGTACGCCCCAATCAACGGACCGATGTAAGGGGAGGCGTTACAAGATTTACTGCAATTGCATTAAAAGCTTTGGCCCAGCTTGAACTGGAAAATTACCAGGGTGTTGCTGATGCAACCTCTCAGATTATCACATCTGGATTATTTAACCTTGAACCAGATTTTTATAATTTGTTCAAAATAGCAGGCAAGTTGAGCAACGAGAATATATTCGAGTTTCAATATTCCGATTTTGGGCTTGGTTCAGGTGACCAGCGTAATCATCTGTGGGCATTTTACGGCCCACAAAGCTGGACTCCGGTACGTGAGGGCGCATCGGCCGGTTGGGGTTTCTTTGAACCCAGCCTGAAATGGATCAAATTCATGCTCGACAGGGGTGAAAGGACACGCCTTGAAACAAGTGTACTTTTTACCGACCGTGGCATTGATGCTTTAAGAAGTGATCCCAATTATGCTACTATCCCAGGCTGGATTTCAAATACCACACCTTCTGGTGATGTAATCAATAATTTTGCCCGTGGCATGTTCTCCAGCGGGAAACATTATCTTCCTTCTGAACAGTTAACCCCTGGACGGACAGAATACGGTACAAATAAAAACTTTCCTGTCATCCGGTATGCCGAAATACTTCTGATGCATGCTGAAGCACTTACACGTGGTGCTACCAGCTCGGCTATGACAGCAGATGCAGCCGTTAACCTGGTTCGTGAGCGGGCAGGGTTAAATCCTGTTTCAGGTGTTACAAGCGAACAGGTAATGGATGAAAAGTTTGCAGAACTGGCTATGGAATGGGGAATACGGTATTATGACATGATCCGGCTGGAAAACTTTGGTGAATTAAGCTATGATGGCCGGACATTTAGTGCACCCGGGGATATCTATCTTCCCTATCCGCAAAATCAGGTCGATTTATTGCCGGTATTACGCAGTGAGCAGTAAAATAACTTAAATAAAAATTGAGATGAATAGATTCAGGCAAATATTATTATATAGCATGGCAGCATTTTTAATGACTGCCTGTAACGAAGGCATAGACCCGATTTCCCAGGTGGATCCCGGTCCCGATGAATCTGCACCACAGGTCATTATCAGGGCACCTACTGAAGGATATCAGATTCTGGCACCTCAGGCTTTGGCACCTTTAACAATTAACTTCGAAGCTTCTGATGATATAGAACTGGGAAGTATTACAGTATCAATTGATGGTAACCAGGTTGCCTCGTTCAATGAATTTAAAGATTACAGGCGCTTTGTCCATCAGTTCGTACAGGAAAATATTGCAACCGGTCCGCATGTGCTTCAGATTACTGCAACCGACCTGGAAGGAAAAAGTACTACACAAAGTGTAAACTTTGAAAAAGTTCCTCCCTATGTTCCTATGTACCAGGGTGAAATCTTTTACATGCCTTTTAACGGCGATTTCACAGAAATGATTTCTTTTGAGGAGGCTACAGTAGTTGGGAATCCGGGGTTTACAACCCAGAATATTAAAGGTGGTAATGCATATGCCGGTGCAAATGAATCTTATCTTACCTTTCCCGGTGAGGAGCTTCAGAATGCTGAATTCAGTGCTGTATTCTGGATGAATGTCAATGCGGCACCGGATCGTGCGGGAATTTTAGTTATGAGCCCCCAGGACGCTGCAAATCCAACAGCCCAGAATGTGCGCACTTCAGGATTCAGGTTCTTCAGGGAGGGTTCAGGCACCAACCAGACGTTTAAATTAAATGTGGGTACCGGAGGTGATGAAGCATGGTTCGATGGCGGTGAAGCAGCCTCCATTGATCCTACAGCCACTGATTGGGTCCATTTTGCATTCACCATTTCTTCTGCCGAAGCAGTGGTTTATATGAACGGAAATGTTGTAAGCACCGGGGCACTTACGGGTTTTGACTGGACTGGTGCTGACCTGCTTTCCATCATGTCTGGAGCACCCCGGTTTACCGGCTGGGACCACTTCTCCGATCAAAGTTTCATGGACGAACTGAGGATATTTAACAGAGTGCTTTCCCAGGCTGAAATTCAGGGAATAATTGAAACCGAATCTGGAGAAATACCACAGTTTGAAGGACAGTATGGCGAAATATTCTATATGCCCTTTGATGGTGATTTTGTAGAACAGGCAAGCGGAGCAGAAGCCACTGTTGTTGGATCTCCGGGTTTCGATGAAGGAATATCAGGGGAGGCATACGCAGGTGCTGAAGGTGCCTATTTAACCATCCCTGCCGACAGGATTCAAAACAACAATTTCAGTGCTACTTTCTGGATGAACGTCAATGCCCCACCTGACAGGGCTGGGATTCTTATTTTAAGTCCTGAGGATACTGAAAATGGGAATTATCCCACTGTACAGAATCTGCGTACCTCAGGCTTCCGCTTTTTCAGGGAGGCACATGCAAATGGCCAGATTTTTAAACTGAATGTTGGCACCGGAGCGAGTGACTCATGGTTCGATGGCGGAGCCACTGCTACAGTAGATCCAGCTGCCACCGAATGGGTTCATTTTGCATTCACAATTTCAGAAGACCATGCAATAATTTATATCGATGGAGAAATTGTAAGTGAAGGTGATTTTGCAGGGATCGACTGGACAGGGGCCGACATGCTTACAATCATGTCAGGAGCTCCCCGGTTTACCGAATGGAATCATTTTTCAGATCACAGCCTGATGGATGAGCTGCGGATTTTTGACCGAACGCTGACACAGGAAGAGATACAAACGATGATAAGTGATATGAATCAGTAGTTTTAAACTTCATATTACAGCCAGGCAGAATATTTTAATCTTGTGATTTATAGAATGGTTGCCTGGATATTTCCAGGCAACCTTTCTATTTTTAGAAATAACAGTCAGAGGAAAGGTTTTAAGTTCAGCCTGGGGGTTCGCGCACTATTAGAGAATGTTAAAAATGGTATTTATGAGAAATTTTCAGAGTTTGGTGGTACTTCTTCTTTTTGTTACAAGTTGCACCCAAACAAGGACAAGCAGCAATGACAGCAATGCTCCTTTGACCGATGAGCAGCTGCTCGATTCTGTTCAGTACCGGTTTTTTCAGTATTTCTGGGATGGTGCTGAACCTGTTTCAGGAATGGCAAGAGAACGTTACCATGTTGACGGCAACTATCCGCAAAACGATATGCATGTTGTTACTACCGGTGGATCAGGATTTGGTGTTATGGCAATACTGGTTGGTATCGAACGCGGCTTTGTCACAAGAGAGGAAGGGTTCCAAAGATTGCTTCAGATTGTAAATTTTCTGGAAAAAGCTGACCGTTTTCATGGGGTCTGGCCTCACTGGCTCAATGGTGAAACCGGGAGGGTCCAACCCTTCAGTCAGCATGATGATGGGGGTGACCTGGTTGAAACTTCATTTCTTATACACGGTTTACTGGCAGTGAAGGAGTATTTTCAGGATGGTAATGTAGTTGAAAAGGAACTGGCAGCTAAAATTGAAAGGCTCTGGCGTGAGGTAGAGTGGAACTGGTATACAAAAAATGGTGAAAAGGTTCTTTACTGGCACTGGTCACCCAACCATGAATGGCGAATGAACCACCAGATTACCGGATACAACGAATGCCTGATCACATATATACTGGCAGCTTCATCACCTACTTATGCTATTCTACCTGATGTTTACCATGAAGGTTGGGCACAGGGCGGAAAAATTGCTGAAGCTTATAAATCCTATGGGTATACACTTGAATTGAAGCACCATGGTGACCCAAACAAGGGCGGGCCACTTTTCTGGGCCCATTATTCCTATCTGGGGCTTGATCCCCGGGGGCTGACTGACAAATATGCCAACTACTGGGACCTGAATGTAGCCCATACCATGATCAACAGGCAGCATTGCATTGAAAATCCGCATGGATATGCCGGATATGGTGAAAATTCATGGGGACTGACTGCCAGTTATTCTGTACCGGGTGCCGTACAGTATTTTGAAGGCCGGACTGATGAAAAACCGGCAAAGGGAATTACCGACAAATGGGGCTATGCTGCACATCATCCTGCCTTGGACCTTGGAGTCATATCGCCTACTGCTGCTTTATCTTCTTATCCTTATGCCCCTGAGGAAGTGATGCAGGTCATCCGGCACTTTTATGAGAATCTGGGTGATAAGATTTGGGGGGAATTTGGATTTTACGATGCTTTCAGTGAAGAATATGAATGGTATCCCCAACGGTATCTTGCAATTGATCAGGGGCCGGTACCGGTTATGATAGAAAACCACCGGACGGGTTTGCTCTGGAACCTCTTTATGCAAAACGGCGATGTACAGCGCGGGTTAAAACAACTGGGCTTTGAAAGCCCTCACTTCGACTGAACAGGAAGAACATGGACTTTAATGTATTGAAAGGGTCCTTACTCAGAGAAGTTTAGAATGCTTCGGGCCACATTTAAATAAAGGCTATTCTGATAAATATAAAAAAGCAAAAGCAGAAGGATATGATAGGAAAAATATTGATAAGCAGCTGTGCCTTATTTATAACGATGATTCTTCAGGCACAGGAGGTATATTTTTTCTCTGAGGCGACTGATGCGAATTTTTATGATCAGGGTATCGTGGATGTTGGCAACCTTGGTGAAAGTGTTTTTGAGTATACACATCCCCCCGGGGCACCGCAATACAACGATAAAATTCCGGCGTCGGATGAGGCATTCAGGGGGTCCACATCCCTGAAATTTAACTACACTTCCGCTGTCAATGGTAACTGGAGGGTTACAATCTACAGGAACGACTGGTCGTCAGTGGATATCTCAGATATGGATTCAGTTTCATTTTACATGTATTCTGAAGATGATATTCCATCTGGTGCATTGCCACTTATAGGGATCAGGGCGAGAAATATGGCAGGAACGGGCGATGTGAATTCCAGCCTTTACCCGCTTTCAGAATACAATGCAGATCTGCCTGCAGGGCAATGGACGAGGGTTACATTTCCTTTAAGTGTTATTATGGATGATGAAGAAAACGCGACTCTTGATTTCGAAAATGCAAAGGCTGTCATATTCAACCAGTCGGAGGATGATGGCAGTTCAAGAATATTTTTCATTGATCATATTGCAGCATTTAAGTTTATAGAGGAGATACCTGCTGCTGAAAATTTGACTGCTACTGGTTACGACAGCCATGCAGAACTGACGTGGAATCATATGTCAGATGATATTTCCTTCAGAATAGATGCTTCTTTTAATGGAGGCCAGACTTTTGAAGTGCGGGGAGAAACTATGGATCATCATTATCTCGACTTCATTCCTGCGGAAGCCCGGAACAGCACGGTTTTGTATCGGGTGACTGCCTTCCTGCAAAACTCTGAATCTGAAGCAGCGGAGGCTTCTGCTGAAATCAGGGATTTTACGGATGAGGAATTGCTTGACATGGTACAGCGGTATACTTTCAGATATTTCTGGGAAGGTGCACACCAACCAACAGGCATGGCCCTGGAACGGTCAAACGGAAACAACAGCACAGCTGCTTCGGGAGCTACAGGAATGGGATTGATGGCAATGATCGTAGCACATGAAAGAGAATACCGCCCGCGAGAGGAGGTTAAGGACAGACTCCTAAAAATTCTGGAGTTCCTTGAAAACAGTGAAAGGCATCATGGCGCATGGTCTCACTGGTACAATGCCGATACTTACCAGACACAGCCATTTTCAACCGATGATGACGGTGGCGATATTGTGGAAACCTCATATGTTGCTGCCGGACTTATTGCCCTGAAGAATTATTTTACCGGGGCTGATGAAAAATCTGTTTCCATAAGGGAAACAGCTGATAAACTCTGGAAGGAAATCGACTGGGACTGGTACCGTAACGGAGGTCAAAATGTTCTTTACTGGCACTGGTCGCCAAATGTTGATTTTAAGATGAACATGAGGGTGACTGGCTGGAACGAAAGCCTGGTCACTTATGTTATGGCCGCTTCTTCTCCCACCCATGGCATCCCTGCGGAAGTTTATGATATTGGCTGGGCACGCAACGGAAATATGACCCGGGGCCGTTCATTTTACGGAAAATCCATCAGCCTTGCACCTGACTGGGGCGGGCCGCTTTTCTGGATTCATTATTCACATCTTGGCATCAATCCGCAGGGACTCTGGGATAAATATGCCGATTACTGGCAGGAACATGTAAATACTGCTTTGATTCATCATGCCTATGCAGTGGAGAATCCTCAGAACCATTTAGGTTATAGCGAAGAAAATTGGGGGTTAACTGCCAGTGACAGTCCTGGTGGTTATACTGCACACCAGCCGGTTCACAATGATAACGGCACCATAAGCCCCACTGGTGCCCTTGCCAGTATGCCCTACACCCCTGATGAATCCATGAAGGCACTGAAATACTTCTACCGGGAGCGCGGGCAGGATCTGTTCGGTATGTATGGCCCCTATGATGCCTTTAATGATAACCTGGGCTGGGTGCAGGAAGGCTATATCGGGATTGACCAGGGGCCTATCATTGTTATGATAGAAAATCACCGTACAGGATTGCTCTGGAATGCTGTGATGCAGGATGAAGATTTACAGGCAGGGCTTGATACACTTGGATTTGAATACCAGGTCGTAACTTCAGCAACACCAAATCCGGTTTCAGACGAATTATCTGTTTTCCCCAATCCTGCCAAAGATTTTGTGCGAATGCATATCCCCGAAAGATTTCTGCAAAAAACATCAGATGTCCGGTTTATTGGACTGGACGGAAGGCTGGCAATGTCAGCAAAAATCCATCCTGGAACATCAGTGGCCAATATCAATTGCAGCACGCTGCAAAACGGGATCTATATCATTCATCTGACTAATGAAGATCATCTGCTTACGTCAAAACTGATCATTCAGAAATGAAATTATTAATTCTGTTTAATAAAGATGATTAAGCATACTCTGACAATATTAACTTTTCTTGCAGCAATTAAACTTTCTGCTCAGGAACCGCATTACACCCAGGTGTTTTTCGATAACAGCCTGATGTCTGAAAGCTGGCACTACAGTAAAGTTGAATATCAAGCTCCATCTTTTGTTTTAAATATTGATGGCAGATTGCCTGTTGAAGAAACCCTGTTTTTTACGCCGGGGAATTCACTGGAACTTCATTATGTATCAGCACCAGGAGGTAACTGGCAGGTACAGCTTAATTTTCCTGACTGGCGGGGAAAAGACCATATCAAACAGGGTGATGCCCTGCATTTCAGGATTTTCATTGATTCGAAGACCGGGAAAGATATGCTACCCCGGATAGCTCTGGGTACAGAAAAAACTCAATCGGCTTATGTCAGCATAGATTCTTATCTCAGTGAATTAAAAGAAAAGAAATGGCTTCAGGTTAAAATTCCCCTGGAAGATTTCAAAGGATCAGGAAATTTCAGATACAGTCATTCCAAAGAAATCACATCTGTTGTCTTTCATCAGGCTTCGGAAGATAACCTTGAACACCGTATTCTTATTGACCAGATTGAATTTTTTCCACTAAATCCACCGGGCAAAGGATCACCGGTTCCTGAACAGGTAAAGACAGCGGGATACGAACGTCATGTTGATCTTTCATGGAAAGCAGTTGATCCTGACGTGGTCAGGTATATCAAGATTTACCGTTCAGTCAACAACAAGGATTATTTTCCGGTTGGAGTTCAAAGTCCTGAATATTCATCCCGCTATACCGATTTTACAGGAACCCCCGGGAAAACATATTCCTACAGGCTGAGCAGTCTGGATTATCATTACGTGGAATCAGATTTGTCAGCCTCGGTTCAGGCCAAAACTTATGAAATGAATGATGACCAGTTGCTCGACATGGTACAGGAAGCTTGCTTCCGCTATTACTGGGATGGTGCTGAACCAGTAAGTGGCCTGGCTTTGGAAAATATCCCGGGCCGTAAAAATATGATCGCCACCGGTGCATCCGGATTCGGGATCATGGCATTGCTCGTCGGAGCTGAACGCGGTTTTATCACCCGTGAACAGTTGGTTGAAAGGCTTAACAGGATTGTAAAGTTCATAGAAAATGGCGACAGGTTCCATGGTGCATTATCACATTTTATGGATGGCCCGACAGGAAAGGTGGAACCCTTTTTCGGGAAATATGATGACGGAGGAGATTTGGTCGAAACTTCATTTTTCATGCAGGGATTGCTCACGGCCAGCCAGTATCTGTCAGAAGAAAACGCGGGGGAGAAAGCTTTAAAAGACAGGATGATAAAAATCTGGAAAGATGTGGAATGGGACTGGTACAGAAGATCTGATGAAAATCCGTTTCTTATGTGGCACTGGTCGCCCCAACATGAATGGCATATAAATCATCCGCTCATTGGCTGGAATGAAACACTGATAACCTATTTTCTTGCCATTGCATCGCCAACAAATGCAGTTCCTGCTGATATGTACTACAGCGGGTGGGCAAGCCAGAGTAAACAGGCACAGGATTACCGAAGCAACTGGGGTGGAACTGCTGATGGTTCCATGTTCTATAACCGGAATACCTACTATGGAGTACCTCTTGAAGTTGGTGTCAGCAATGGCGGGCCCTTGTTTTTTGTACACTATTCTTTTTTAGGCCTGGATCCGCAGAAGCTAACCGACCGGTATACCAACTATTTTGAGAACAACCGTAACATTACCCTTATCAATTACCGCTACTGTTGCGAGAACCCTCATGGCTTTCCTGAGTACGGTAAAGAATGCTGGGGCCTGACTGCCAGCGACGGTCCCTGGGGCTATAAGGCACGGGAACCTGTTGAAAGGATGGATGACGGTACCATTGCCCCTACAGGGGCACTGGCTTCCTTCCCTTATCTGCCTGAACAGGCCATGCAGGCTCTTAAGTTTTATTACCGCGATTGTGGCCATTTTCTTTGGGGTGAATATGGATTCAGGGATGCATTTAACCGCACAGAAGATTGGGTGGCTCCAATTTTTATGGGGCTGAACCAGGCACCCATTACAGTTATGATAGAAAATCACAGAACGGGGCTTCTGTGGAACTTGTTTATGTCGTCTCCCGATGTTAGAGAAGGAATAAATAAATTGAATGATATTAAAGAGAACAAATAGAATAGCCTTCACCGGACTGGTGCTGGCATTGGGCCTGGGCAGCTGTAAAGAGGAGCACCGGCAGGAACAGCCCAATATCCTGATCATTATGTCTGATGATCATGCTGTTCAGGCTATCAGCGCTTATGGACATCCCCTTTCGAAAATTGCACCCACACCTAATATCGACAGGCTTGCAGAGCAGGGAGCCATATTCACGGCCAATTATTGCGGGAACTCCATCTGCGGGCCCAGCCGGGCATCCATTCTTACAGGTAAGCACAGCCACAAGCATGGCTTCATGAGAAATACTGCACAGGGATTTGACGGCTCGCAGCAAACGCTGCCAAAGCTTCTGCAGGAAAATGGTTATCAGACGGCCATCATTGGTAAATGGCATCTTGTTTCTGAACCTACAGGTTTTGATTTCTGGAAAATCCTTAACGATCAGGGGGAGTACAACAATCCTGATTTTATTTCAGATGGAGATACAGTCACACATGAAGGATATGTAACAGACATTATCACAGATCTTTCAATTGAATGGCTCAATAACCGGAACAACAGCAATCCTTTTTTTCTGATGATGCACCACAAGGCACCGCACCGGAACTGGGTACCAGCCTCCCGGCATTATGATTCATTTGCAGAAACAGAATTTCCTGTTCCTGGAACCTACTTCGATGATTACAAGGGCCGGCAGGCAGCAGCGCATCAAGAAATGAACATTTACCGTGATATGTATGAGGGGCACGATCTGAAAATGGTGGAACAGGAAGGGAGCAGGAACCTCTTGTACGACCCCTGGCCTCATGTATGGATAGATCGCATGACTGAAGTACAACTGAAAGAGTTTTGGGATGCTTATCAACCCAAAGCTGACAGCTATTTCAAAATAAATCAAAAGGATGAAAAAGCCGTTGCCCTATGGAAGCTGCACAGGTACATGGAGGATTACCTGGCAACGGTCAAATCGGTGGATGAAAGTGTGGGGCAGATTCTGGATTACCTTGATAAAACCGGACTGGCTGAGAATACTATTGTTGTTTATACTTCCGATCAGGGTTTCTACCTGGGAGAACATGGATGGTTCGATAAGCGGTTTATGTATGAAGAATCGATGCTGATGCCTCTCCTGATGAGGTACCCCGGATTCATTGAACCCGGTACTGTGATTGATGAACTGACCCAGAATATCGATTATGCACCTGCCTTTCTTGATTTTGCTGGTATGGAAGCCCCTGATGATATGCAGGGTGTTTCATTTTCAAACCTGCTGAAGAAGGAGATACCTATGAAATGGAGAAATTCCCTATATTACCATTATTACGAATATCCCGGATTTCATAGTGTACGAAAACATTACGGTGTCAGGACGCATCAGTATAAACTGATTCATTTTTATGAAGATGATGACTGGGAGTTATTCGACCTGGAGGCTGATTCGCTTGAGATGAACAACATTTACGGAATGGAAGGAACAGGGGATATATTTAAGGAACTGGAGCAGGAACTTCGCAGGCTGCAGACCATTTATGAGGTTCCTGAAGAACACATTAAATGACAGATGTTATGGTAAGATTCAAATTAACGTTGAAAATTATAGCTGCACTTTTAATCTCTTACGGAGGTTATGGCCAGCATACGCAGATGTCGACATACTGCAATCCGCTCAATATAGATTATACCTACATGATCTACAATGCCCATAATGACATGTCGTACCGTTCAGGTGCAGATCCGGCTGTTGTTAAATTTCGCAACGAGTACTATATGTTTGTTACCCGGTCAATGGGGTACTGGCATTCTACCGACATGCTGAACTGGAATTTTATTCAACCTCAAAACTGGTACTTTTCAGGAAGCAATGCCCCGGCAGCATTCAATTATAAAGATTCTGTGCTGTATATGGCCGGTGATCCTTCAGGGTCGATGAGCATTATCTATACCGACAATCCCAAAGCCGGTAAGTGGGAGGCGGTGCCTGCAATTTTGCATAATCTGCAGGACCCGGCGCTTTTTATCGATGATGACGGGAAGGCTTATGTTTTCTGGGGGTCATCCAATGTATATCCCATCCGGGCAAAGACGCTCGATAAGAACAAACGTTTCAGGCCTTCGGAGGAGACGCATGAACTGTTTAACCTCGATATGGAGAAGCACGGATGGGAAAGGTTTGGCCATAACCATGCCGACACGGTATTGGGGGGATATATTGAGGGGCCGTGGCTTACCAAACGCAATGGGATCTACTATATGCAATATGCTGCCCCGGGAACGGAATTCAATGTATATGGCGATGGGGTTTATATGGCAGAAAATCCACTTGGGCCTTATTCCTATGCCCCGAACAATCCGGTAATATATAAACCCGGAGGTTTTGCCAACGGAGCTGGCCATGGCAGCCTGGTTGAAGGGCCCCAAAAGTCATACTGGCATTTCGGCACGGCAGCCCTTGCGCTGAATGTAGGCTGGGAACGGAGGATTGTGATGTACCCTGTTTTTTTTGATGATGATGACCTGATGTACTCAAATACTTCATTCGGCGATTATCCCCACTATGCACCTGCCTTACCAGGGAAAGGGGGACAATTCACCGGATGGATGCTACTTTCATATAAAAAACCTGTAAAAGCATCTTCTCAGTCAGGTGACCATAGTCCGGGTATGGTAGTTGATGAAAACATCAAAACATACTGGCTTGCAAAGAGCAAGGGTGAAGATGAATGGCTGGAGATAGATTTGCAGAAGCCGGGGAGGGTGCATGCCATACAGGTAAACTATCAGGACCATGAATCGGACATGTATGGAAGAATTCCCGGACTTTACCACCGTTATGTAATTGAAGGTTCAGTTGATGGAAACAGTTGGGAGGTGTTGGCCGACAGGAGCAACAATTACCAGGATGTACCCAATGATTATGTGGAACTCGGTGAACCCAAAACAGTGAGGTTTATCCGTTACAGGAACATCCATGTTCCAACACCCCATCTGGCAATTTCAGGATTGCGAATATTTGGTACCGGTGAGGGAAAAGCCCCGCCTACGGTTAAAAACCTGAAAGCTGAGCGCAGGCCCGACCGGAGGGATATCCTGATTTCCTGGGATAAACAGGAAAATGCTCAGGGATATAATGTATATTGGGGAATTGCTCCTGAAAAGATGTATAACTCCTGGATGGTATATGATGAAAACCAGCTGGAAATGAAAAACCTGACTGTTGATCAGGAATATTGGATTACGGTGGAAGCATTTAATGAAAACGGTGTTTCTGACAGATCAAAAATTATTAAAGCAGATTAAAAGAGGATATTATGAAAAGATTCATATTGATTTTAGGCCTGGTAGTCTCATTACAGTTACATGGTCAACAGCCTGCAGGTAAAGGAATGGATGCTTTTGTACAAGAGTTGATGTCGAAGATGACCATTGAAGAAAAGATAGGTCAGCTGAACCTGATTACCCCCGGCGGAGGCATACCTACAGGTGAGGCAGTCAGTACAGATGTGGAGGCAAAAATAAAGGCGGGGAATGTAGGGGGAATATTTGGCGTCTATACACCTGAACTGGTAAGGCAGGCGCAGACACTTGCCACTAAAAACAGCAAACATGGAATACCCATGCTGTTTGGTGCCGACGTAATACATGGCTACAAAACAACTTTTCCCCTGCCGCTCGGGCTTTCGGCCAGCTGGGACATGGAAATGATTAAGCGTACTGCACGGGTTGCAGCCATAGAATCGACTGCAGATGGCCTGAACTGGAATTTTTCTCCTATGGTCGATATTACCCGCGATCCGCGGTGGGGAAGGGTTTCTGAAGGGGCAGGTGAAGATCCGTATCTGGGTTCCCAGGTTGCCAAAGCAATGGTAACCGGATACCAGGGAGATGACCTGGCGGACCCGCGAACCATGATGGCCACTGTAAAGCATTTTGCCCTCTATGGCGCTGCAGAAGGTGGAAGAGACTATAACACCGTTGATATGAGCCGTAACCGGATGTACAATGAGTATTTTCCTCCCTTCAAGGCTGCTGTGGATGCAGGCGTCGGATGTGTGATGACATCGTTCAATGATGTGGATGGTATTCCGGCAACAGGAAACTTCTGGCTGTTGACAGAGGTCCTTCGCGGGCAATGGGGCTTCGAAGGTTTTATCATTTCAGATTATACCTCGGTGAATGAAATGATCGCACATGGACTTGGTGATTTGCAGGCTGTATCGGCACTGGCTTTAAAGGCAGGACTGGATATGGATATGGTAGGAGAGGGCTTTCTTACAACCATTAAGAAATCGTTAGACGAGGGGATTGTTACCGAGCGTGAAATCAATCATGCCTGCAGGCTGGTGCTGGAAGCAAAATACAAGCTTGGCCTCTTCGATGACCCATTGCGGTATGTTGATGATTCAAGGCCCGAAAAAGATATTTTATCAGCAGAACACCGGAATATGGCACGTGATGCTGCTGCCCGGACATTTGTCCTGCTGAAGAATGAAAAAAACATATTGCCATTGCAAAACAGCGGAACCATAGCCCTTATCGGACCACTGGCCAACGATAGGAGCAACATGCTTGGTACATGGGCTCCAACCGGTGACCCCGAACTTTCAGTTCCGATTTTTGAAGGGATGAAAAACTTTAATGGTCTCAAAGCAGAAATTCTTTATGCAAAGGGAGCCAACATTTCTGATGACCCCGATTTCGCCAAAAAAATCAATGTCTTTGGGACCAGGATTGACATCGACAAGCGTTCACCTGAAGAGATGCTGAAAGAAGCACGGGGCATAGCTGAAAAAGCTGATGTGGTGGTAGCAGTAGTAGGTGAGGCATCAGAAATGAGCGGTGAATCATCCAGCAGGTCTGACATAACAATACCTGAACCCCAGAGAAGGCTATTAAGGGAACTGAAGGAAACCGGCAAACCGCTCGTTGTTGTATTAATGACTGGCAGGCCTCTTGCCATTGAAGAAGAAAATGAACTGGCAGATGCCATTCTGGTTACCTGGCACCCCGGTGTGGAAGCAGGAAATGCCATTGCAGATGTACTTTTTGGAAATTACAATCCTTCAGGAAAACTTACAATGACCTGGCCAAGGAATGTCGGGCAGGTGCCCATTTACTATGCCCACCGCACTACAGGCCGGCCAAATGGTGGCGATGAATTCCAGAAATTCAGGTCAAACTATTTAGATGTTGAGAATTCCCCCTTGTTTCCTTTTGGTTTTGGCTTAAGTTATACAACATTCGGGTACAGCGACATTAAGTTAAGCGCACAGGAAATTACAACTGGTCAAAATCTGGAAGCACGTGTTACTGTTACCAATACAGGCAAAACTGCCGGCGAAGAGGTGGTGCAGCTATATATCCGCGATATGGTGGCAAGCATAACAAGGCCAGTCAGGGAATTGAAGGGATTTCAGAAAATAACCCTGAAGCCTGGTGAATCAAGAGAAGTCACCTTTACAATAACAGAAAATGATTTAAAATTTTATAATTTCAATCTTGAACATGTAGTTGAACCAGGTGAATTTACAGTATTCATTGGTACGAGCAGTGATGAAACAAAGGAGGCTAAGTTTACATTCAAATGATTTTTTTGGTGCTTGTTTGTTGATAGCTTCAACCAGCCTTTTCAGTGAAATTACCAAAATTCTCTTGAAGTGAAAATGCTGCTTTATTGGCAGAAGGAGATTTCTCTACCATAAGAAGTTATGAAAAAAATAATAAGTTAATTGAATTATTATCCCGATATTTCATAAGTTGCAAAAAATTAAAGAGATGCCCCCTGAATCGATTAAAAGTTTAAAGATACTTGCACGTAAACTTCGTAAAAATGGAACCAAAGGAGAGGCACTGCTATGGCGTGATGTTTTAAAAGCACGCAAATATTGGCCATATCAGTTTAACAGGCAGTTTATCATAGATAATTACATCGTAGATTTTATATGCAGATCTTTGAAACTCATTATAGAGGTTGATGGTTCTTCTCATTTTGCAAAAGATGAAGAAGATTTTAAACGGCAGCAATATTTGGAAAATAAAGGATTTATTTTATTGCGTTTTCCTGAATCGCATGTCATTTATCGTTTAGATGAAGTAATCGACGAGATTGATTATGCTGTAAGATGTCTGGAGAAATATATTTTAGACCGCTGTCATCCTAAATCCTGCAAAGCTACCTCGGGGCTCGTCCCCCTTTGGGCTTCAGGCTTTTCTACAAATAAATAATGCAACCACCAAAGGGGGAATGAGGGGGATTGAAGCACATTCAATAAATACGGAGATAGTTTTTGATGATGAACTGATTGTTGTTACAAACAGGTGTATTTTAATCTAATTCAGATTCTACCTCCAATCCCCTTGATCCCCCTTTAGATGAAACTCCGTCACTTTAAACAAATGCAGATTCCTAAAAGCCTGCCTGCCGGAACAGGCAGGGGGGACGAGCCCAGAAGTTGCCTTACTGCTGTAAGGATGGTAATCCTCTACTACCTGGCAGGCATGACAGGCAGGGGCTGGTACATTCCTGTGATCAGTTCCGGGTCTATTATTTTTCATGCTACTTTTTCCAACTATTAAAAAATAATCAGGGCAGTATTATCTTCGCTACAAGTTCGCTACAAACTCGCATTAACTTCGCGATTTTTCGAATGGATCGCGAATTGATCGCGAATTGATCGCGAACCGATCGCGAATTGATCGCGAATTTATAACGGAGAAGAACATATTTTGAACCCCTTCCGGAAAGGATTATGAGGCAAAGAAAATAGTACAATCCAAAGTCGTTGTATGCCTTCCGGGTATTTACGGCTTTATGTATTCAGGAAGATGGTACAGATTCCCGATTCTTCCTAAAGAGTTTCAAATTATTGGGATTTACAAATGGCTCTTCCTGCACTTTTTTTACTTTTGCTGTCCTCTTTTATAAGCTAAATGAAATCAGACAGATTTAAGGGGTATCTTTTTGCCATTATTGGAACGGTTGCCTTTTCAAATGAATATATATTCAGCAAGGCTGCCTTAAACCAGGTACATCTTGCACAATTTGGAGTCTACTGGTTTTTTATATCCACCATAGCCATGATGCTTTATATGTTGTTTCAGAAAAAGCTTCAGATTGTGAAGAAGCTGACCAAAGGGCAATGGAGGATTTTATTGCTTTTGGGTATTCTTGAAATCCTGACTGCAACTTCATTTTATCTCTCCATTCATATCATACCTGATCCTGCTGTTACTTCTTTCCTGGGCAACATGTACCCGCTGATGCTTGCCTTCGGAGGGATTATACTGCTTAAGGAACGGTTTGGACTGCTGGAAGCAGCCGGAGCTGTCCTTGCAATTACAGGTACGTTTATCATAAGCTATACAGGGGAAACTTCTCTGGATAAAATGTTTATTTCCGGCACAGGCATTGTTTTTATCAACGCACTGTTTGCAACTGCTGCCTCACTCATTGTAAAAGTACATGTGAAACATACCGATGCGGGCATTCTGAACTTAAACCGGTCGGTATGGCTGCTGGTTTTTTCACTGATCATGTTCTTCGTATTCCGCCAGTCATTTTTAATTCCTTTCGAAGCACTGAAAAATATTTTTGTGGGGGCGTTACTTGGACCTTTTCTTGCAATCCTTGCCATCTACTCTTCTTTTAAATATATGGAGGCTTCCAAATCTTCTGTGGTTCAGAGTCTAAAGGGTATTTTTGTACTGATAGGAGCATGGCTCCTGTTTGGAACGCTCCCCCTGCCGCACCAGATGGTTGGTGGTTTAATAACAGTGGCAGGCGTGGCTATTATGTCGATGGCACAGGCAGGTATTTTTAAATGGAGACGAGGACCTGAAGTAAATAAAATACCCCGATAGAGATAAAAATTCATCAGAATGTGTAATTAAATATAATTTAGAAAACATATTGTTAATAGAGGTACAATTTTTGTTGAACAAAATTTCAAATAAAAAATCTACAAAACTACAACCATGAGCAAGAAATTACTGTGGGTTATCAGCATAGGTATTCTAATATTGCTTGCCGGCTTTTTCCTGCTGACCAGCTCAACAAGCGAAGCTGTAAAAATTGCCACCACTGTTCAAAGAGGCCCATTTGAAATCCTGGTATATTCCAGCGGGCAGCTGGAGGCACAAAATTCTGAAGATATTGTAGTCCCCGACAATCTGCGCGACCGCGAAATCCGGATCTATGAGATTAAAATTACCGACCTGGTGGAGGAGGGTACAGTTGTCGATTCGGGTGATTATGTGGCCACCCTCGACCAGAAAGCCATTGAAGAAGCACTTACCCTGGCCAGGGAGGAACTGGAGCAGACATACAATGAATTTGAAGATGCCAAACTCGACTCAAATCTAACTTTGAGCAACTACCGCGACCAGATCATCAATGCACGTGAGGATGTAGAGGAAAAAAAGATTGTGCTTGAGGAATCGGCTTTCGAATCACCTGCAGTGATCCGTAAGGCTGAAATGGACCTGGACAAAGCCAAACGTAAACTGGAGCAGGAGATCCAGGGCTATGACCTGAAAAAGCGTCAGGCCGAGTCAAAAGTTGAACGAAAAAAGATTGAACTGCGTCAGCGTGAAAACAGGGTCAGCAAGCTGAACGAGGTTTATCATTCTCTTGTAATCTCAGCTCCCAAGTCAGGAATGGTTATTTATGGTAAAGACAGGACACGGGAGAAGATAAAAGTAGGTTCCACGGTAAGTCCATGGATGCCGGTTATTGCAACCTTGCCCGATCTTTCATCCATGCTTTCACTCACTTACGTAAATGAAATAGATATTTCAAAGGTTCAGATAGGCCAGAAGGTAACCCTGGGGATTGATGCCCTTCCGGGTACCGTGCTTGAAGGAGAAGTTGTTTCAAAAGCAAACATAGGCCAGCCTATGCCCAAGAGCGATGCAAAGGTTTTTGAAGTTAAAATCCGGGTTTTCGGGAATGTTGAAAACCTTAAACCCGCAATGACAACCAGCAACCTGATACAGGCTGGTTTTTATACCGATACATTGTATGTTCCGTCAGAAGCTGTTTTTTCGAACGACTCTATGCAGTTTGTTTATCTTGATAAAGGTACAACCATCAGGCAGGTTGTTGATTTGGGCGAGCAGAATGAGAATTATTTCCTGATAAAAAAAGGACTTAATGAAGGCGATGTTGTATTGCTAACCGAACCTGAAAACCCATCTGCTCTTACAATCGAAGGAATGGATCTTTATTATGAAATAAAGGAACGAAGAAAGCAGGAAGAAGAGGCAGCCCGGAAGAAGATGGAAGAGGACAGGAGCCAGCCGTTTAAGCTCCAGAAGAAATCAAGTGGAAATTCAGGGAATGTAATTATTATCGGATGAAGGCAATCTTTCAACGTTACGGGCACGACGTTCTTACAGGCGTCGAATCGATTTTCGCCAATAAGGTCAAATCACTGTTAACAGCTTTGGGAATCATTTTCGGTGTGGCCGCGGTAATCAGTATGCTTGCCATTGGGAACGGTGCACAGCAGGAAATCATGGAGCAGATTAAAATGGTGGGCGTCAATAATATTGTGATCTCACCGGTTAACCAGGGGAATAAGGAGAAAGATCAGGAGCCGGCTGCTGAGGGGGGACTGCAGGTCAGTTCCAAAAAGTTTTCCAAAGGCCTGACACTTCTTGATGCTGCTGCCATTGAAGAAGTTATTCCTACTGTTGCCAAAGTAACTCCTGTCATATCTTTCAATTACTCGGCAGTGCTCGATGGCAGAAGTAAACCTGTTGTTCTGGAAGGAATCAACAACAACTACTTCACGTTATTTAATATCGTGCTCCAGGATGGAAAGATGTTTACGGATGAGCAGATCGAGAATGCCTTTCCTGTTTGTGTGATTGGCGACAATGTAAAGAACGTGTTTTTTAACCAGGAAGATCCGGTTGGTAAATATATTAAATGCGGGGAGGTCTGGCTGCAAGTTGTTGGTGTGGCTGAGAGACGCGATTTTACAGCATCGGCTTCTGATGAACTTGGCATCAGCAGTACTGACAATAAAATATTTATCCCTGCAAAGACTCTTACAATGAGGTTCAGGAACAGGGCGCTCATTCGGGCAGATGAAGTTGAAATGATTGCCGCTTCCGGGGGGACCGGTGACAGTAATACACCTGAGAATATTAACCAGCTTGATAAAATTATAGTTCAGGTTGATGAGACAGAAAATCTTAGCTCAACCGCTGATGTCATCAGGAGGATGTTGCTTCGCAGGCACAACAACCTCTATGATTTTGAAGTAACAATTCCGGAACTTTTGCTGAAACAGCAACAACGGACCAAGAATATTTTCAATATTGTACTTGGGGTTATTGCCGGGATTTCACTCCTTGTAGGTGGTATAGGTATCATGAATATCATGCTGGCATCGGTCAT
Source organism: Bacteroidota bacterium (assembly GCA_023412195.1). GTDB lineage: Bacteria > Bacteroidota > Bacteroidia > Bacteroidales > Prolixibacteraceae > Mariniphaga. The sequence continues at coordinate 24,614 of JAEYNZ010000045.1, read as the reverse complement.
GGAGCGTATCCGGGAGATTGGGTTACGCCAGGCTATTGGGGCATCCCGTCGTGACATCATTGTGCAGTTTCTTTCAGAATCCACTATCATCAGTGTTTCGGGCGGTATAATAGGAATCATAGTAGGTGTTGTCCTTTCAAAGATTATAACGGTTATGTTTGATATTCAAACCATTATTTCGGTTTTTTCAATTCTGATTTCCTTCGGTGTTTCAGTGATGGTAGGAATTACATTCGGATATATTCCTGCCAAAAGGGCGTCGGAACAGGACCCTGTCGATTCATTACGTTACTAACCATATTTCAATAAAATGAAACAACTTATTCTTGCTGCCATAACCATAACCCTGATTGTTTCCGGCGCTTCAGGCCAGGAAAAGAAATACCTTACACTTCCGGATGTGATTACCATTGCATCACAACAGTCGCTTGATGCCTTTCGCAATGAAAATATGTTCATGGCAAGTTACTGGGAATTCAGATATTTTAAGGCTGACCGGCTTCCTACGCTTTCACTGCAGGCAACTCCCTTCGATTATAACCGCTCGATGCAAAAGGTTTACAATTACGACCAAAACCGGGATGAGTATAAGCTTCGGGAGGATTTAAATTCTAATGTAGCCATGCTGTTGAACCAGAATGTTGGTTTTACTGGCGGACAGCTGTTTGCCCGTTCAGAATTGAATCTTTCGCAGAAGCTTGGGCTTGTAAAAAATTCTTCGTGGTCGTCAACTCCCTTCAGTGTGGGGTACAGTCAGCCACTGAACGGCTATAACCGTTTAAAATGGACTTCCAAAATTGAACCTGTGAAGTATGAGCAGGCAAAGAAGAACTTCATTCAATCGAAGGAACAACTGGCTATCAAGGCTTCCCGTTTATTTTTTGACCTGGTGGATGCTCAAATTGAGGTAAATATTGCCACTACCAATCTTGCTAATGCAGATACCCTGTTTAATATCGGGAAAGGCCGGTACCAGGTAGGTACAGTAACACAAGACGAGTTACTGAACCTTGAACTGAATTTCATGAATTCCACCCTGGCCCTTACCCAATCGAAGCTTGGACTGGAGCGTGCACAGGCCGAACTGAACTCCTTTTTAGGTTACAGCAAGGAAACTAAAATTGAATGCATTGTTCCGGATGATCTGCCCGACTTACAGATACAGCCTGCAGCAGCAGTGGATATGGCCCTTAGTAACAATCCACGTATGCTGAACCAGCAGCAGAGGCTTCTTGAAGAAGACAGGAAGGTTAACCAGGCTAGGAGTGAAAATGGAATCAGTGGTGACTTGTTTGCACTTTATGGGTTGAACCAGAATGCTTCGACATTTGACCAGGTATATGAGAATCCTCTTGACAGGCAACGTTTAAGTATAGGAGTTGACATTCCAATACTGGATTGGGGAAGAAGAAAGGGCCGCCTGTCGATGGCACAGTCGAACAGGGAAGTGGTTCGAATCAGTGTTGACCAGGAGCTGAACGATTTCGAGCAGGAAGTTATCATGAATGTCATGGAATTCAATCTGCAGGCAAACCAGGTACAGAACACTGCCAAGGCCGATACAATTGCACAGTTGGGATATGATGTAACTCAGCAGCGGTTTTTAATAGGAAAAGTAGATGTAACCAAACTGAACCTGGCAAGGAATGATCAGGAGATGGCCCGGCGCGCCTATATCAGGGCATTGAGAAGTTTCTGGAACTATTACTACACGATCAGGAGTCTGACTCTTTTTGATTTTGTTGAAGGGGTTACCCTCTCTGAAGACTTCGACCGCATCATTAACGATTTATAAAACAGAGATTATGAGTGGAAAAAGGAAATACCTTTTATGGATATCGGTTATAACTGTAGTAGTTGCTTTCGCTGCAGTGATGGTGGTATCAGGAGGAGGAAATGAAAAAATGCATACGGTTAAATTGGGTAATTTTGAACTTGCCATTGAAGTAAAAGGTGAAATCCAGGGAAAAAATGCCATTATCATTGGGCTTCCCGATGACCTTAAACGAAATGATTTGCGTATTTATCAGCTTAAACTGAAAGACCTCGTGGAGGAGGGTACCCTGGTCAGGGAAGGTGACTATATCGCAACCCTCGATGCAGCACAAATTACCCAGCAAATGGAAAGCAATAACCAGGATCTTGACAGGAGAAGGGCAGAATTAAATGATGCTAAGATTGATTCTTCCATTCAGCTTACCCAACTCAGGGAAGAACTGGCAGAGTTTACTTATGATTTGGACTATAAAAAACTGGAACTTGAACAGGCACGTTTTGAATCACCTGCCTATCAGCGGAGGATAAAGGTCGAATATGACAAAACCATCAGGGAGATGGAAAAAAAACACAGAGACTATGAATTGAAAAAGCTCGACCTTAAAATGAAAACCAAGCGCATTGAAGACAGGTTTTTGGTACATCATAAAAGAGATTCACTTCTTAAAAGGGCAATGGCTGCCACAAGGGTTATGTCGCCGAAAGATGGTATGGTGATGTATGTAAAAATGTGGAACGGAAGAAAACTCAGGGTAGGTGATGAAGTTAATATGTGGATGCCTGATATTGCAACGCTTCCAGATATGAACCAGCCCGTTTCTGAGGCTTATATACAGGAAATAGATATAACAAAAATTGCTGTTGGCGACAGTGTTGATGTAACAGTTGATGCCTTACCGGGAAAATCAATCAAAGGAGCAGTTTCCGATATTGCCAATATAGGTCAGGAACTTCAGGGTTTCGACATGAAAGTATTCAGGATCCTCATCGATCTGAAACCGCAGGGTAATGAGTTAAAACCTGCTATGACTTCAAACAACAGGATCATTTTAAACAGGATGACCAACGTTGTAAAAATTCCACGCAACAGTTTGTTCCGGATAAATGGGGAGTCATTCGTTTATATTAAGGAAGGTGGACAAGTTTTGAAAAAACCAGTTATTCCAGGAATTGAAAATGAAACAGAAGTGGTCATAGAAAGCGGGTTGGCCCCAGGAGACAGAATACTGCTTTCTTCACCCGAAAATGCTGGTGAAATTGCTTTATGGGCAGGAAATTAAGGTTGTAAAAAAAAGGCACCCTTACAGCTTTCGCCTTTGGATGCCACACTTATAGCTGAAAAATGAAAAGTATTATTTTAGTCTGAGTTGAGTGCTTCCAAGGAACCTGTCTCCATTGTACAGGTTAAAACGGTAAACTCCATCTGCCAGTTTCTTCTGTGGTTTAAATGACATCTCCACCCTCCTGTTTCCTGCGATGCCTCCGGCAGCAGGGTCGGCACTTACAAGAAGATCATCATTGTTTTCAATGATTTCAATGGTAGCAGCCAGATCCCTGTTGCTCGAAAATTCCAGTCCTTCGGGAGTAATGATCCTGAAATAGAGATCTTTTTCAGTTACCTGCCCCGGTAAATCAAAGCTCACCTGTAGTTTATTTGTTTTACGGGCATTAACAGTAAGTTTTTCATTCCGGCCTCTAAAAGCCTCGGTACGGTAATTATCTGAAACCATAGATTTGAGGATGGCATTGTCATCAGAAAGATTGGAATTTGCCCTGGCAGAGGAAGCAATCTTTTCATTCAGTTTCGAATTTTCAGCCTGGGCCAACATCAGGGTTTTATTCAATTCATCTATTTCCTTATCAAGCTGAGCCTTCTGTTTTTCAAGTTCTTCAGCTTTATCTTTGAACTTTTTGAGTGAGGCAATCTGGGAAGTCAATTTTCCTGCTTCTGCAATCCTGGCTGCCAGATTACGGTTAGCTTCCGTAACGACCTGTTCCAGCGACCGTTTCTGAACCTGCAGGTCGGCTACATCCTTCTTTGTAAGCTCCAGGGATTTATCGAGTTGCAGCTTCTGCGACAACAGGGATTCTGCTTTCATCTTCTCTGCTGAAACAACCTCCTTTAAACGGACATTGTTAAAAAAGAGAGTGCCGGTTGTTGCAAAAACTAGCAGGAAAGCAGCTGATAGAATAATTTTACGGTTTTTAATAATTGTTTCCATGGCTTTTCTTATTATTTAATGAATAAGAACAAACCTACCTTCCCATTATTAAGCCTCCGTTAAAACAGAATTAAAAGGAAATTAAAAATTGGTGTTCAAAACCATGTCAGGGATATACCACCTTGAATAATTTTACATTGGGAATTTAAACAGAGAAATTTTATTGTAAGTCATTGATTGCATGAACCAATTCAGAATGTATAGCAGGCTGTGCCACAAGGATGTAACTGCTTTTGCCGTCCCATGGATTTCCCTGCCAGTCGGTAAAAATACAACCTGCTTCGGAAGCAATAAGCACACCCGCAGCAAAATCCCATATTTCATCACCTGAGCAAATAAAACCATCAAAATTTCCTGTAGCAACATAGCACAATTCCAGTGCAGTCGTTCCAAATTTTCTTTGATTGAATTTTAATGCAAGCCGCTGTGTGATTTCTGCAAATCTTTTTTTGTCAGCCTCCCTGTGGCCATGATTGACGAAGACCACAGGTTTTGCATTTATCAGATGCTCCAGTACCATTATGTGCCCGTTTAAATATGCACCACCTCCGGCATATGCATAAAATTCCTTTTGATTCACAGGGTCGATAATGACACCAGCTACAACTTTATTCTCATGCATTAATGCCACTGAAACGGCAAATACAGGAACAGACCTGGCAAAATTTGAGGTGCCGTCGAGGGGATCAATAACCCACACCGGCCCCTTTGATTCGCCGGTTAATCCGCTTTCTTCACTAAGGATTCCATAGTCAGAATGCCTGGACAGGATTTCCATGATGGCCTTTTCTGCTGCAATATCTGTGTCGGTCACCAGTGTCAGGGAATCAGCTTTAACACGGCTGTTAATAGATTGACCAAACTGCTCCCTGACAATAGCTGCGCCTGCCTGTGCTGCCATACGGCCTGTATTTAATGCATCAGTAAAATCCATAGGCTTGTTTTATGTCATCAAGTTAGTAAATTCCCGGCAGGTTATATATATGACGCTTCTGGATTAATCTACTGCAGGTTAGCTTAAACATTGGGTTTTAACAGTTAAATGTCAGGGGCGTGATCCAATAAATATGCTTCAGCCTCCACATTCCATAATCCCCTGGTTTTATTTACAAGTTTTGCCAGTTCTGCATAAAACGGATCGGTTTTACCTTTTTCAACAAAGTCGGAAATTGATGTAAGAGGAAGATTTTTGTGCGTATAAATGAGTTTTTTTCCACCGGGGATATGCGGGAGATTAAGAGTGGTTTCAATTACAGCATTGAGTCCTCCGATATGCGTAACCAAACCTGCGGGATCGAGCCCTTTTCCCAGGTATACCAAGGCTTCCACCATGTCGTCATTATTGCCCCCTGATGTTCCGGTGACATGGGTTGCTGCATAATGTACGTTGTAAAAATTAAGTTTTGCTGAAAATTCAGGATCAGAAGGGCCTGCAAAAAAGTTAAGGCAGCCATCGAATGCAAGTATTTTATCGGCCTGTTCTATAACGGATGAGACCGGTGCAAAAACGAATACATCATTAAACCCTGTTCCACCTGAAACCTCTTTTAGTTTTTCTACAGGAGATTCAATGTTACCTGTATTCAGGTATATCAGCTCAATGCCCTTTTCAGCAGCCCAGTCTGCAGGAAATATTTCCGAAGCTCTGTCCAGGCGGCTTTGGTCAATATCAGTTACCACCATCAGTGAAGGCTTTCTGTCCTCACGGTTTACCACGTAGTTGATGGCAGCCAGTCCCATAGGACCTACTCCTGCAAGGATTGCCATTTTGCCGCCATCTATGATCTCCATTTGATGGATGTAAGAGCCGGGCTTTGTATGGTAATTGGCATGCATGGCCCCTATAACACAGCTGAGGGGTTCGGCCAGTGATGCAGGGTAATAACCAGGGCCTTCATATGCCAGCAGGCAGTCCTGTTCAAGCACATCTTTCGGAATGATGACATAAGTGGCATCGCCACCTATATAAGGATAGGTATACCCGGGTGCGCTCAGGATACCCAAAGGACCGTCTTCATAATAAATGGCAGGTTGTATGGAGTATTTCTGACCCGGTTTGAATTTATGCTGCCACTTAGAGCCAACCTCAACTATTTCTCCTGCAAATTCATGCCCGATTATGACAGGCTTTTCATTTACATTGTCGGGAACCCTTTTATGATCAGAACCCTGTTTTGCTGCTTTATAACTCGACATACAGATGCTGTCGGATACAACTTTTGCCAGTATTTCGTCATCTTTAATGGATGGCAGTTGAAATTCCTCGAGTCTCAGGTCTTCCTTGCCGTACAAGCGTATGGCCTTTGTGGTATAACCTCCCTTAACAGTTTTAGTGGAGACGGTATCTGATGTGTGTTGTATATTTTGCATTCAATGTTTTTTATCAAAAATTATTTTTATAAATACTATTTAATGGAACAGATCGGAAAATGAACTAGTTCAGCATATTTTGCCCGCCTGTTACGGGTACTGCCTGTCCGGTTTCATAATCTTGATCGATAACATAGAAGATGGCTTTGGCAACATCTTCAGGTGTGCAGCCCCGGCCTGCGGGAACCTGTGATTCATAAAACGCTTTTACATCAGCAATGGTTTTCGCCCCCGGAACCTTTCCTGCCAGCAGGTACTGCACAAACAGGCCCTTATCAGGATCGCTCCACAGGGGGCCATCAAAGAAATTGCCCGGGCAGATGGCATTCACCTTAATGTGATAAGGCATTAGTTCCAACGCAAACGACTGCGTGAGACCGATACCCCCAAATTTTCCTCCTGCATAGGCAAAGTTACGGTTACTGCCTTTCAGTCCCGATTTGGAATTGATCTGGATAATATCCATGAAATAAGATGGTTTATACCTGTGCTGAACTTTCATCACCTTCTGGGCATATTTGGCACACAGAAAGAATCCGGTATAATTGACTTTCGTCATCAGCTCAAAAGTAGCAGGATCCATTTCGTCGAGGCTACCTGCATGCAAAATGCCGGCATTGGATATCATCACATCCAGTCCCCCGAATTGAATGACAGCCTCCCTGACCAACTTTTCCACTGAAGATGCATCAGCCACATTTACCTGCACAAAATGCGCCCTGTTTTTTCCCTTGCTTTTATTCAGACGGGCTGTAAATTCCCAGCCTTTTTCTTCATTCAGATCGGCAACAACAACATTTGCGCCTTCCCTGAACAGGATTTCTGCAATTCCAGCTCCAAATCCCTGGGCAGCACCAGTAACAATGACTATTTTATTTTCAATCCGCCCGACAGGTTTCCCTCCCAGTGAAACTTTTTTCCTGTAATTTTCAACTTCCCAGCTTTCAATAAAAGCTACCTGTTCAGGAGTAAGGGGATGAGGTCCTCCGAAATTTTCAGATAAACAGGCGATCTGGCAGAAATCATTTACCATATCTTTCAGATAACCAACTGATACAGCAGAATCTTCTGCCGCAACAACACCTTCTCCCTGTATGAATATAATTTTAGGCATTACACCCCGGCGGGCACGAAATTCCTGCATCTTAGCCTGTGCCTCCGCAATCATGTCTTCGGGTGAGTGAGTGCTTTCAATGAACAGGTATTCAGGCAGGCAGTAAACCATCTGGTCGGGATTGAACGGCCTCGCTAATCCGTTTTCGAAGGCCTGCCTGCCGGTTATAAAATTATTGATCCATGAACTGTTAAAAGCAGTTACAACTTTCAGGTTGGTTTCGGACAGAAGCATACGAAGCGCAGGTAAGACTTCTGCTATTTTTTCTGTGACAGCTATCTCTTTTTCATCGGGGAAAACGGCAAATGAGCTTTTAAGTTTTGCTTCAATACCTGCATAAATGCCTTTTATTTCATCGGTGCTGTCTGCAGCTACAAATATTCCGTGGTTCTGAATCAGAACAATCTGCGGGTCATGCTGGAACTTTAGGTTATATTCCCTGATTTTTTGTTCTGTTACCTTGAATAATACCAGTCCCGGATCAGCGTATGGAAGGTAAAGGACCTTATCGCCAAATATCTCCAGAGATTTTTGTTCTGCCTCATTGCTGCACAATAAACCATTTACAAGGGTGGAATGGGTATGGACTACATAGCTGTAATTAAACAGGTTGTGAAGCGAAGTTTCCACAGAGGGACGCAACCCTGAAGCGGGATCAATCCGGCTGGACATCAATACATCTTTTACCTCTTCTTCCCGTTTAACCGGATCGGATGAAAACTCCATTTCCGGAATTGCAGCCAGCTTTTCCCGGTCGAGCACACAGAATCCGGTTTCATCAATGGTACTTAAATTGATTCCGCTTGCCTTTATCCAAAGGTGTTCTTGATTTTTATACGAAGTGTTTCCCCCACCTGCAATCACGTACGCTTTTTGACTCCCGTAGTACCTCGATACTTCAATTAAATCTTTTATCTCCTGCTTCATGGTTATTTATGATCTTATTCTGAAAAGCCTTTTTATAAAGTCTGTTATTTTGAATGGAAGAAAAAGGACATTACGGCTTTGCCTAATTGTACAAAATCTTCTCTTTCCCCGGTTTTAGCTTTTTGCCCCTGAAGATATCCTTCACCTGTATGAGCCTGCAGATATTGATGTGCGGCAATTACAGCAGCTCCTTCGTAATTGATTTTTTTCAGATCAACATCAAGCGGCACACCACCCCTGCATGAAACCCTCATTGGATCTAATTGGGGAGTATTGTGTTCAGTACCGAAGGTAACCACGAAACCCTTTTTGTAAAAGTAAGTGGCAAAATCTTTTAGATTTTTACAATCATTCCGACCGGGAATAAGTTCGATGGAATATACTTCATTTTGAAGCAGTTCTTCCATCAATGCTTCCATGTTGCTTTCGTATTCGGTATAATTACCTGAAGCATCATCAAGCAGGACAGGATAGCAAGGGATACCACCGGCATCAATAATAATAGCTTTTACTTCCTCCAGAGACAGGAAAGCTTTAGGGTCCTCAGGAATAAAGGCCACCCCACCTGATTTCAGAAGGTTGCTTCGAATCTCATTCTCTATGGCTGCAACATCACTCACAGGTGATTTTAGATCTTTACCTGAAAATAACCTGCGAAACAATTGCAGCCTGCCATCAGCTGAGCCTTCCAATTCAAATACCGTTTCCCTGATGGCCTGCGCAATATGCCTTTCGCGAAACAACCCTTTGGCGAGTTTCCTGTGAAGTTCAGCAGGATCAAAATAAAGGCCTGTCCCTGCTTCATTCAGGAAAGTGTTTAACCGGTCAACCATCTGGTAGGTTTGCAGGTTACTTTCTTTCTGCAGATCGCTCATTTTTCTGGTTGATGCTTCACCCATGCTTACAGGGTATCGCAGACCTTTGCCGCTGAAATAGGTTCTGCCCGGATTATTTGGATCATTTACCCGGATGCCTTTCTGTTGTAACCTATCCTGCAGTGCCATAAATTCGACATTGAACAGAGGGAAGATCTTATACTTCTGTGCCAGATGTGCAAACTCAGGATAACCTTCAAGAGTATAAAAATCATTGATGCCTAAAACCTGAACGCCTTCATTTATAGCCATCTGAAAGGCTAATTCCATTTCTGAAAATGCACTGAACGACTCTGGAGAATGAATATGTCCGTTTACCTCAGGAATGCCCTTTTCCTCTTGTTTGGCGTACCAGTCGAGCAATGCCTGTCTGCCGGGGAAGCCGGCATAAATATTTTGATTCTTTTCCATTCCGGAAGATTTGAATTATAATACAAATTAATAAAACCTGATGATTTTGGCTGTCCTTTGGTATCCTGTTAATTACAGAAAAAAAAGAACAGGTATTCTTTGCAAATATAAAAAAAGAAAATACTTTTGCAGTCCCGATTATTGTCCGTACTTAGAGTTATTGTAAATGATTGATTTCCTTTGGAAAAGCTATTTCAAGGCAGCCCGAAAAGCTTTGGAAAACACCATAGGAACAATTTAAATGTTGAACGAATAAAACAATTTGAGTGGATACATTAAGTTTTAAAACTGTTTCAGCCAATAAGGCCACTGTTTCGAAAGAATGGGTACTTATAGATGCTGAAAACCTGGTGTTGGGTCGTTTAGCCAGTGTGGTAGCCAACATCCTGAGGGGCAAACATAAGCCCTATTTTACTCCACATGTTGACTGTGGCGACAATGTCATCATTATAAATGCAGAAAAGGTAAAGCTTACCGGAAAAAAACTCACTGACAGGATTTACCTGAGTCATAGTGGTTACCCTGGTGGGCAACGTGCACAATCTCCACGTGAATTTTTGGAAAAATATCCTGAGAGACTGGTTGAAAAAGCAGTAAGAGGGATGTTGCCAAAAAACAAGCTGGGAAGAGCATTGTTTCGCAACCTTCATGTAGTCGTTGGTCCTGAGCATAAACACCAGGCTCAGCAACCAAAAGTTATTGATTTAAGTACGAATAATTAAAAAAAATGGAAGTAGTTAATACGATAGGTCGCAGAAAAAAAGCCGTTGCACGTATTTATGTAAATGAAGGCAAGGGTAATATCACTATCAACAAACGGGAATTCAAAGAATATTTCACTACAACTACCCTGCAATATATTGTTGTACAGCCGCTGAACATTGTTGAAGCAGTTGAGAAATACGACATTCAGGTCAACCTCGACGGTGGTGGAGTAAAAGGACAGGCCGAAGCATTACGCCTTGCCATTTCACGTGCACTGATCAAAATCGATCCTGAATCAAGAAAAGAGCTGAAAGCAGCAGGTTTTCTTACTAGGGATCCGCGTGAAGTGGAACGTAAAAAACCGGGAAGACCAAAAGCAAGGAAACGGTTCCAGTTCTCAAAACGTTAATATTTTATTATTGTATAATTAAATGGATCTAAAACGGTTGAGACTTCCGGCAGGCCGGAACTACTCAACGGTTGCTTTTAGAGTCATTAAAAAGTAAACAGATGCCAAAAGTATCATTTCAGGATTTATTGGATGCAGGTGCCCATTTTGGCCACCTGAAAAGGAAATGGAATCCCAACATGGAACCATATATTTTTATGGAAAAAAACGGGATCCATATCATCGATCTTCAAAAGACGATCGTCAAAATTGATGAAGCAGCTGCGGCCATGAAGCAGATTGCCAAATCAGGAAGAAAAGTACTGTTTGTAGCCACTAAAAAACAGGCGAAGGAACTGGTTGCCGAACTTGTTAAAAGTGTTGGTATGCCCTATGTTACAGAACGCTGGCCAGGTGGTATGCTTACAAACTTTCCTACAATCAGGAAAGCAGTAAAGAAAATGATGTCCATCGATAAAATGGCGAAAGATCCCAGCTGGGAGAACCTTTCCAAAAGAGAAAAACTGCAGATCGGACGGCAAAGAGCAAAACTTGAAAAGATCCTTGGCAGTATTGCTGATCTTAACCGGCTTCCTGCAGCTTTATTTATTGTGGATATCATGAAGGAAAAAATCGCTGTCCGTGAAGCACAGCGTTTGGGCATTCCGGTATTCGCAATCGTCGACACAAATTCAAATCCCAACGGAATAGACTTTGTAATTCCTGCTAACGATGATGCCTCTCAATCAATCAAATTAATTATTGGAGCTATGGTTGACGCAGTTGCCGAAGGACTCAACGAACGGAAAGCCGAACGCAAAGATGAGGATGAAGCTCCAAGGAAGAAAGCAAGAAAAAAAATAAGGAAAGAGGTTACTGAACCTGAGCTCGTAGAAGAGGAACCAGAAGAAGAACTGGAAGAGGAATCCGAAGAAGAGATCGAAGATGTGGATGACATCGACGAAACGGAGGAAGAAGAAGAATAGGTTGCAGGTTTTCGTAATATAAAAACATTTTAAAATAAGTTTTATGTCATTTACAACAGCCGACGTAGTAAAACTGAGGAAGATAACAGGCGCAGGTATGATGGATTGTAAAAATGCCCTTGCCGAAGCTGATGGTAATTTTGAAAGAGCAACAGAAATCATACGTGAAAGAGGAAAACTGATAGCAAGCAAACGTGCCGACAGGATGGCTACAGAAGGTGCCGTTCTGGCGAAAGTTAGCAGTGATAAAAAATCCGGAGCACTGGTTGTGCTGAATTGCGAAACTGACTTCGTAGCCAAAAATGAAAATTTTGTAGCTTTCACCAACAAGATTCTGGATGTAGCCTTATCGCAGAAGCCAGAAAACCTTGAGGCTTTGAAGAACCTTGAACTCGAGGGAAGGTCAGTCGATGCACAGGTTACCGAGCAAACCGGTGTAATCGGTGAGAAACTCGACTTATCCTACTACAGTAAGGTAGAGGCAGAAACCGTTGTTGGATACATCCATCCGGGAAATAAACTTGCTACCATTGTTGGATTTAATAAAGCTGGTATCGATGAGCAGGTTGCCAAAGACATTGCTATGCAAATCGCAGCTATGGCACCCGTTGCTGTTGATACGGATACAATACCACAGGAAGTTATTGCTAAGGAACTCGAGATTGCAAGAGAAAAATTCCGCCTGGAAGGGAAACCGGAAGATATGCTTGATAAAATCGCACAGGGCGCACTTCAGAAATGGTACAAGGAAGTTACACTGGTAAACCAGTCTTTTATTAAAGACAGCAAAGTAACTGTTAAAGATTATCTGAAACAACATGATAAAGACCTGAAAGTTACCGGTTTCGACCGATATGCAATTGAAGGATAACTTTTGAAGATATAGTCAAAAAAAGCTGCCACTACGTGCAGCTTTTTTTGTTTCATAAACCCCTGAATTTATTTTAATTTGTGGTGAAACCACCTGTCATTTGTGGTGAAACCACCTGTCCCCTGGTAACATAACTCCCTGTTTCTTCCGGATTTTAGAACGGATCATCTATAAAGTTCAATTATATTATTTGAGTGTTTATGATCATTCTAACTATTTCTTTTTAATGTTCTTTTAATACCTTGTTCATGCCGTTTTAATTGTAATGTATTTTATTTATTGAGTCTGATAAGCTGCTTATAGCTTTATTTCATTCTGGAATAATATGATTCTTATAATATAACGGCAGATAAAAAGTTTTTAACGGAGTAACCACTAATGATCGATTGACCGATGACACATTATATTGATGTCGTTGTAAATAGAGCAGAGGATGAATAAGGATTTCACCAGATCATCAGGCTGAAGTAAAGGCTCATGGAGTCATGGATCCCTGAATTGATTGCTTAAAACATTCAATGAGGGAGAATCAGAAGTAATTATACCAAAGACAGAAAATTTTTATTTAATTTGGAAATGTATTAAATGTTGGTACAAGCCAGAGATGAATATATTAGTTGTAGAAGATGAAGTAAAAGTGGCCGATTTCCTTAAAAAAGGTCTGGAAGAAAAAGGATATGCCGTAGAGGTTGCATACGATGGGCAGATGGGTGAAAAACTGGCCCTCAGGAATCATTACGATATTTTGCTTCTGGATGTTATTTTGCCATCGATTAATGGATACGAGTTATGCAAAAGAATCAGGGAAAAAAAGCCGCTGATACCAATCCTTATGCTGACTGCTTTGGGAACTACTGATGATAAACTTACCGGCTTCGATTCGGGTGCCGATGACTATCTGGTTAAGCCTTTTGAATTCAAGGAACTTCTGGCCCGGATAAGGGCACTTGTTAAACGTTCATCTGGGGCTGCGCACACTTCAGCCGTATTGAAGGTTGCCGACCTGGAACTTAATATCGACAAGAAAATGGCCCGCCGGGGCGGAACCGATATTGAACTCACAGCCAAGGAATTTTCACTGCTCGAATTCCTGATGCAAAACAAAGGCCGGGTGGTGTCGCGTACTGATATCGCGGAAAAAGTTTGGGATATCACATTTGATACCGGTACAAATGTGGTTGATGTTTATATAAATATCCTAAGGAAAAAACTGGATAAAAATTTCGATAAGAAGTTGATCCATACCCGCATCGGACTTGGGTACAGCTTAAACGATCAGTAATGGATATCAGAAAACGATTAACTGTCCAGTTTCTGGGTATTGTTGCTTTCTTGTTGTTTATCTCCTTAATGTCTATTTATGTTTCTTTCTCTCAGGCCCGCAAGGAAGAATTTTACGACCGGCTGGGCAGGAAGGCAACAATGGTAGCACAGATGTTGATAGACATTGAGGAAATTGATACCGAATTGCTTCGAAAAATCGAGAGCAACAACCCGGTCAGTCTGGCAAACGAAAAAATAGTCATATTCAATTACCAAAACGAAAAAATCTATTCTACCGATGAGAATCAGTTCCTGAATATAACCGGGGAATTGATTCAGCAGGTACGTATGATGAATGAAATCAGGTTGAAACAGGATGATTATGAAATTGTCGGACAGTTCTATACGGGGCAGTTCGACCGGATTGTCGTTTTTGCTGCAGCTACCGATATTTTTGGATTTCATAAGCTTCAACGGCTCCGTACCATCATGCTTATAGTTTTTGTCTTAAGCCTCATTTTTGTTTATTTCGCTGGTTATGTATTTTCAATCAGGGCACTTCATCCTATATCTACCATGGTGAGGCAGGTAAACAGTATTGAAGCAAATAACCTGAATACACGCCTTGATGAGGGCAACGAAAAAGATGAGATAGCCAAACTTGCTAAAACCTTCAATAGTATGCTTGAAAGGCTGGAACTTGCCTTCCGGGTGCAGAAAAATTTTATTGCAAATGCGTCGCATGAATTAAGAACCCCATTGACCATTATAACGGGACAGTTGGAGGTAGTATTGATGAAAGCACGGACAAGCAGCGATTATAAACAAACCCTGCTTCTTGTGCTTGAGGAAATCAGAGACCTGAACAACCTGTCAAATAAATTGCTTATGCTGGCACAGACCAGTATAAATAAGGGGGATATGAACTTTAAACCTGTCAGGGTTGATGAAATTATCTGGAAGTGTCATAAGGAAATTTTATCACGTGATAAGCAGAACTCAATTGATATAAGGTTCGATGAGGGTATTGATGATGACAGCAAATTAATGGTGTACGGGAATGAAATACTTCTGAAAACTGCAATAATCAATATCATGGATAATGCATGCAAATATTCTGATAATCATCATGCCGATGTGCATCTTAAAGCTTCAGACGATGAATTGTTGCTTAAGATCACTGACCGGGGCATTGGAATTTCAGATACGGAATTGAGGATGATTTTTCAGCCATTCTACCGCTCTAAAGACGTTTTAAATTCCTCGGGTCATGGTGTCGGACTTTCGCTTGCCGAAAAAATTATTTCGCTTCACGATGGAAGTATTCATGTAACATCAAAATTAGGTGAAGGAACTATATTTCAGGTTATTCTTCCTGTTTTTTCTTTAAAGTCAGAGCCGGGTAGCTTCATCCGAATAACATGAAATACACCGTACTGAATTTCTTTACTGCTTTTTCAGTGGAACCTTCAACAATTGGAATTTAACCTCTGGTTGTTAAGTTCAAGGTAAGTTTTGTTCCGGGATTTTCATTCTCTTCTTCTAATGAGGCTGAGGAATGAAACAGCCGTTCGTGGAATTTTTCTACATTCCTTCCATAGAATGCTCTTATCAATCAATCTTTTGTCTTTTGGTATAAATATTTCTCTGGCAGAAAACTGTGTGTGTAAAAAAGGTGATGGTTTTTTTTCATGAACCTGCATCTGAAGTCTGGCTAAACCAGAAGAGATATTTAATTATATGTATAATTTCTATAAAATGAAAATAGCACAGATTTCCCCACTATACGAAAGTGTACCACCAAAATTTTATGGCGGCACTGAGCGTGTTGTTCACTATATAACTGAAGAACTGGTGGCACAAGGTCATGATGTAACACTTTTCGCAAGTGGCGACTCGGCTACCAGTGCAAAACTCATTCCCGGCAGCAGCCAGTCTCTCAGGCTTGATAAAAATTGTATAGATCAACTGGCTCCACATTTCACCATGATGGAGATGATTGAAAAACAGGCTTATCAGTTTGATATTATCCATAATCACATCGACTACCTGATGTACCCTTTAATTAAAAGGCACAGTCAGCATTTTATTACAACGCTTCACGGCAGACTTGATATACCCGAACTCCAACCTCTTTATAAAGAGTTCTTTAAAATACCGGTAATTTCTATTTCAAATTCACAGCGGATGCCCATTCCTTTTGCAAACTGGAAGGGAACTGTTTATCATGGTTTGCCCCTCAATTTGTATCAACTTGTACCTGATGATGGAAAATATCTTGTTTTCGTTGGAAGAATTTCACCGGAAAAAAGAGTGGACAGGGCTATTGATATTGCTGTTAAAGCTGGAATACCCTTAAAAATTGCAGCAAAAATTGATAAAGCAGACAAGGATTATTTTGAGGAAGTAATCAAGCACCTGCTCGACCATCCATTGATTGAAATGGTAGGTGAAGTGAATGACCTTGGTAAACAGGAACTATATGGAAATGCTCTTGGTCTGATATATCCCATCGACTGGCCCGAACCTTTCGGGCTTGCCATGATTGAAGCTATGGCATGCGGCACACCAGTTGTTGCTTATGGGCATGGAAGCGTAACAGAAGTTGTTGATGATGGAGTAACCGGATTTATTGTGAATTCACAGGAGGAAGCAGTCGAAGCGGTTAAGAAATTGCAGACTTTGAGCCGGAAGAAATGTCGTGAAGCTTTTGAAAACAGGTTTTCTGCCGCCCGGATGGTAAATGATTATCTGGCAATATATGAATCATTAAGATTATCAGGTAAAAATAACTTTTCTAATATAGTTCAAAACCCCAAAGTATATGAAGCTTATGGAAAAAATGCAAAACAATGATCAGTTTGCAGTTGTGGCAACTTCTTCTCTTACAGAAGAGAAAACTTTCATTCTGAAGCACGATAATACCTTTGCAATTTTCAATAAATATGGTGATATCGTACAGAATAAGAAGAGCGCCCAGGGAATATTTCATGGCGGTACAAGGTATCTGTCAGAGTACCAGCTAAAGATTGAAGGATCACTGCCTTTATTTTTAAGTTCACACCTAAGAGATAGAAATGAAATGTTTCTTGCTGATCTTACAAATCCTGACATTATGTATAATAATAAGGTGAAACTGGAGAAAGATCTTATTCACATAATGAGAAAGAAGGTAATATGGCAATCAGGATATTATGAGCAGATCCATTTTCATAACTTCGGTCTTGAAGAAGTTGAATTCAATATTGAATTTACAGTTGATGCTGATTTCGATGATATATTTGAAGTCAGGGGAATGGAACGGATAAAAAAAGGAATCCGTCTTCCTGTCAGGACAGAAAAAAATGCACTGTACCTTTCATATATTGGAGTCGATGGCAGGGAAAGAAATACAAATTTATACTTTAATCCTGAACCTGAAGTGATTGAAGAAAACCGGGTTGAATACCAAATAAAACTCAAACCAGGACAGAATTTTATTATTACCCCCACAATCACTTATGCACTGGAAGGAAAACCCAAGCCAAAAGTTTTAAATTTTCACCGGGTTGAAAAGAATCATAAAAGATTTTTAGAATATGTTGATGAGACTACCTGCGAGATCACTACATCAAATGAGCAGTTTAACCACTGGATCAACAGGTCACGCACCGACCTCATTACCATGGTGACAGAAACGGAACACGGACCCTATCCCTTTGCTGGTATACCATGGTATGCCACACCTTTTGGCCGCGATGGCATTATTACAGCCTTTGAGTGTCTTTGGGTAAGTCCTGAAGTGTCGAAGGGTGTTCTGAAATATCTTGCGGCAACACAGGCAACTGAAGTTGATCCATTCAGGGATTCAGAACCCGGAAAAATCCTACATGAGACGCGTGAAGGGGAAATGGCAGGTCTGAATGAAATTCCCTTTAAACAATATTATGGCACCATTGACGCCACTCCGCTTTTTATTGTGCTGGCAGGTGCCTATTTTATCCGGACAAGTGACATGGAAACCATAGAATCCATATGGCCTAATATTGAACGTGCCCTGGAATGGATAGATCAATACGGTGATATCAACGGTGATCTGTTTGTGGAGTACGAACGGAAAGAAGAATCAGGGCTTTTCAATCAGGGTTGGAAAGATTCATATGATTCCATTATGTATGAGGATGGCCGGATTTCAGAACTTCCGATTGCCCTTTGCGAAGTTCAGGGATATGTATACGATGCATGGCTGAAGGCTTCTGTTCTTGCCCGTGCTCTTGGGAAACATGATAAGGCCGGTCATCTTGTTGCCCGGGCTGAAAAGCTGCAGCAAAAATTCAGGGAAGAATTCTGGTCAAAAAGGAAATCAACTTTTTATCTTGCCCTGGCAGGAGATGGCAATCCATGCAGGGTGATATCTTCCAATGCAGGCCATTGTTTGTTTTCAGGAATCGCAACACAGGAACAGGCCAAAATGGTTGCCGATACCCTGATGGCTGAAGATATGTTCTCAGGATGGGGCATTCGTACCCTAAGCACGAAAGAAACCCGGTACAATCCAATGTCATATCACAATGGATCGATATGGCCCCATGATAATGCAATGATAGCTTACGGTTTTGCCAGGTATGGATTAAAGGAAGAAATTATCCGGATTACTACTGCTCTTTTTGATGCAAGCCTTTTTTCAGAAGGACAGCGTTTACCGGAATTATATTGTGGGTTTAAAAGAAGGAAGGGAGAAGCATATACAAGCTACCCCGTAGCATGTTCTCCACAAGCCTGGTCGGTTGCCTCTGTATTTATGCTGCTGCAGTCACTTCTGGGAATGGAAATAGTTGAGAATGAAAATCTGGTACGGTTTTACAGGCCAACCTTGCCGGGTTATCTTGATTCTATTACAATAAAAAACCTGAAGTTTAAAAATCTTCAGTTAAATCTTGAACTGGTCCGAACAGGCTCAAACGTTAGTGTCACACTGAAGAACAAAAATGTCCCGGTTAAGATTGAAGTTTTTTATTAAAACCTTCCGGTTTCAGTTAACCTTGTATTTCATCCCGATCTTTATTATTTTCGGGAAACTGATTTTGCATGCAGGTTGATAAGAAACAATTGGAGATCCTACTGGTCCACTATTTCAGAGAAAGTTTTTCTGATTTTCCCAAAGGGGAGTTGACTGCCAGTGAATCACCCGATTTCATTATAACTTTGAGAAACAGGCACCAGTTGGGCATTGAACTCACAAGGCTCCATTCTGCAAACCATGTTTATCCCGATACTGCATTCCAGAATGAAAACCTGCTTTACGACCGTCTGGTTGCTACAGTTCAGGAATTGGTTGAGAAAGATCTGCCTCACCGGATGTTTGTCAAATTCCTTTTCTCAGGTAATCATAACCTGCGGGCAGAATCGGAATTAATAACTGCCGTGCATATGGCAAATGCCATCCGCAGGGAAGCTTCATTGAAACATCACCATTCGTTCTTCAGATTCAATATTCCTGCCTCCCGCCTTCCAAAAGGAATAGATGACGTACTGGTTGTTAATCATCCTGCACTTCTTACTTCTGTATGGGAAAGAGCCAACCGGCTCGGAGTATCCGATAATGTTGTGGATGATCTGTTACAGTCGATTCTTAAAAAAGAAGAAAAATTGCGTCTGTACCAGAAACAGAAGCTGAATTATTACTGGCTCCTTATTTTTACCGACAGGCTGCGGGGTGTTAAAAACTTCAACCTTCCGAACAAGTTGCACAACCATCATTTTGAATCACGTTTTCAGCATGTATATCTATTTGATTTGATGAAATCGCAAATCTTTGAGTTGGTTTAATAGATTATTCTGCTATGAAATCAAAACCTGTGGTTCATTCTCCTTATTCTATCAGCCGGAGGAATTTCGTTCGTAATGCCTCTCTTTCACTCGCAGGACTGTCTCTTTTAAAGGTTAAAGCTTTTGCTGCTGCCATTGAAAATACAGGACTGAAGGATTATTTTAAAGATGATTTTAATATTGGTGCAGCCATCAGTACAGGTACATTTAAAAACAATGACCAGGGAATGCTTGAACTGGTTGCCCGTGAATTCAATTCCATAACAAATGAAAATGCCCTGAAGTGGGGCGTTGTTCATCCAAATGAGGATGAATGGCCGTTTGAAATGCCGGATCAGTTTGTTGATTTTGGAGCAAAACATGGAATGCACATGCTTGGGCATGTGCTGGTCTGGCATAGTAAGATTCCGCACGACTTATTTAAAAACGGAGAAAGCAGGGTGAGCAAGGAGGTTTTAACTAAACGAATGGATAACGCTCTCTGGCAGAATCCTGCCTAACTTGCACTGCCCTGAATTCCCTTTGGTTGGGATTTAGAGGGTCGTATTTCAGCATCCGGTAGATCGATTATAATATTATTTTTCAGATGACTATTATACTCATTACCGGGAAATTTCTGTTTCTGAAAGTTTGACTTTAAACCCTGCATTCCCGGGATAATATACACCCTCAGGAAAAAAAGCAAAAGGCTAAAATAATACATGTACCTGCTAATATCCGTACAGGTTTGTCATGTTACAATCATGATCTTTGCTGTTACAAGTAAAAAAAGAAGGAAATATGAAAAAAGCGTTCGAAGTCTTTAACCCCGATTTCGGTCTGAGCCCACTGACAGGAATGACACGGCATCATTATATTGAAATGGCAAAATATCTGCTTGAAAGGGCATTTACACATGTCGGCTCCATGAATGATCATCTTACATTTCCTGCTGTACCGGGAAAAACCTATCCACAGCCCGGTCATCCGGCATGGCGGTACCGTTCCCTGGAATTTGAGGCACTCGAACGCACTTTTACCCTGGCCGGACCCCTGATCCACATCGATCCTGAAGTTGAAATTAAAGGGATCAAACTAAAGGATTACTATGCGCTTCATTTATATCATTCGCTTACTCCGGGGCACCCAAATTCCCTGCCTCTTCCCGAAGAATTACCTGATTCCACATACCAGTTTACCTGTGAGTTCGGAGGGCTCTTTAAAACCCTGTTGCTAATGCCCGACACCCTTTGGAGCTGTTATACCGATCAGCAAAAAGAGGAGATGGTTGTTACCATTTCAAAATGGGCACATCATCGTACAACCCAGAATAACTGGAGGATCTTTAACATCATCACCCTTTCTTTTCTTAAAAAGTATGGTTACAGCATCGATGATGAACTGTTAAAGAGCCATCTGCTCTGGGTTGCCTCCTATCATTCAGGAAACGGCTGGTACCTCGAACAAACATATAATTATTATTCCATAAGTCTTTTCATTGTTTACACCACCATCTGGAACCGCACGTTCGGAGATGAATATTATCCTGAAATTGCTGAAATCATAGAACGCTCTGCTACAAAGCTGATGGAATCCATAACCGGGTTCTTTGGCCGCGACGGATATATCAATATGTGGTCGCGCAGCATTTGCTACCGGACATGGGTATCCGGCGCATTTCCCGTCGCATTTATGCTGAAGGAGGAGCCGCTCATCGATGCCGGTTTTGCACGAAGGCTTTGCTCCGGTTCACTGCTTCAATTTGTTACCAGGGAAGAGTTCTTTCATAACGATATACCCAGCCTTGGTTTCTACGGTACAAAGGAATACATGGTGCAAAGCTACAGCTGTCCTGCAAGTCCGTTTTTGATGTTCCTGCCGTTTATTTGCCTGGCACTCCCTGAGGATTCACCATTCTGGACTGCCAGGGAGAATGAAGGCTTCTGGCAGGATTTAAATTTTAGATCAAAAGTTACTGTCCTCGACAACCCGGGGCTTGTTCTTGTTAATCATGGTAAAACAGGCACTTCCGAAATCATCCCCGGCAAGGTATATTATGATGATCCAAACTATTCAAAACTGATTTTCAATACTCATTTTCCATGGGAAGATCACAATCCGGCCGGAGGGACCTCTATGGAATACAGCTTCAGAAGCCTCGATCCAAGGGATGTGAGAGGTGATGACATCAATTTCTACCTAACGGGGATAACTGTTGATAACAGTTCCGAAACCCGGAAAGCATATTCAATTTCGCAAAACATGGTCTACAACGGGGTAAAAAATGGCATCCTATACCGTCAGGCTATCATGAGAAAACCACCCAATAATGGGGTAGGGTACATCATCGATTTAGCCGATATTATCATACCTGGTGGCGTTCTAAGGGTCGACCGCACCCGGCTTGCATTTGAGCATGAACTTACTCTGGGGCATTTCGGGTTGCCACACATAAACGGGCAAAAGGCTGTTGTCAATAATTTTTCGGAGGGTGACAAAAAAGTGATCACAGCGGCAATCAGAGGACGCAGGGTTGCTCTGATTTCGTATTCAGGATGGGATGACGTTGATAGCATGGTTCATGAAAATCGAAATGCTGAGGCTCAGGAAAGCACTGTAATTTACGCACATAAGAAGAGACTGTCAAAAAATCCTGCTATGGAGCTTATGATTACAGTCATGCTGCATAAAACAGACGATTCGGAGTGGACTGATGATGAGCTTTCACCGGTGAGGCATATTGAAATCATGGATGTAACACCTGCATTTTCAACCCTGGGGGCAAGAATTACCCTGAAGGATGATACCATTCACGAAGTGTACTTCGATGAAATTGACGGCAACCGCAGATGCTGAGATGTAAAGCAGCTATCTGGTGCCGGTAAACTTCATTATGCGAGATATTATTTGGTTAAATCCATTGCCTGCCGTTGAACCTGCTCAGCCTGCTTTATCAGGGGCATGAGCTGTGCCCTTTTTTCATGAATCAGGGCTAAAGGTTCATTGAGCCTGTGCTCAATCTCGAGGAAGAGTTTGTCGAACATACGGCTTATTTCTGTATCGAGCCTGTGACGAAACTCCTCTTTCGATTTTCTCATTTTTCCTGAAAAATCGCGCAGGATCCCCGATCTTTTCCATGTAAGCGTTACCGCAATCAGTGCGGCACCTGTAACCGCAAGTATTCCGCCTGTAATATCAAAGACCATCAGGTTCGAAGCAATTGCAATAACAGCCCCGACAGCTGTAATTCCTCCACCTGCCAGCGAAAGGCGGCCAACATCTGTGCCTTCTATTCCTTTATGATCTGCAATGTCTGAAATCCTGAGATCAGCAAGCTGCTGTTGCAACCTGGCAAGGATGTCAGCACGGTCCGGATTGATAACCATGAATTTTCCTGAAACTGACTTGTGCCTGTAATCAATCGATTCAGTCAGTTCACTAAACATGTTCATCATTTCTTCAGAAATATCTTTTGAAATCCTAGAAGATTCGGTTTCAATCTCCTTTTTTGCCGATGCTTCAAAATTTTCCTGGAGATCCTTCAGCCAGGTTTTAACATCCTTATCCCGAAGAAAAGGGATAGACCTGCGAATAACATTGCCGGCTCGCAATCCTTCCGTAAAATCCTGCTCAAGCCTTCCTGCCAGCCTGTTATATGAAATACTCATGCTGTCAACAGCCAGCCGCCTCAGGGCATTTGCCTTTTCCCTCCGGTTTTTTACTTTTTCAAGCAACCCGGTATAAAAAGCCCTGTCATCCTCTATCGCATGCAGGTTTTCCTGCAAAATTTTCATAATTCTGTCAGCAATCTTTGCCGCAGTGTCACGGGCTCCGTTCACTTTCATCTGCCATACTTCACCCGTTTGTACAGCATTGCTTAAGAACTGCCTGAATTCAGGAAATCCACTATCAGGATGGCCTTCCATTTCGAGTTTGGCAGAAACTGTAAATACAACCGGATTCTGAACGTTCCTTTCCCGTGCATACTGCTGAACCCGTTCACGGTTGATCTCAAGCTCCCGCGGAGAAGCAAGATCGGACTGCTGAAGGATAAACACCATTTTACGGTGCCATTCCTTGCGGATGAGCGATAAAAACTCCCATGATGTTCCGGTATGGGGGTTCTTTGCCGGAAAAACAAAAATTACGAGGTCGCTCCGGGGAATGTATCTCTCGGTAATCGCCTGGTGATTGCGTATAATTGAGTTGGTACCCGGTGTGTCAACAATGGAAATTTCCTTTAAAACTTCCTTCGGCAAAGTTAATCTTTCCCAATCCTGACCTAATGGCTGTGCAGTACGTTCCTCTCCATAAGCCAGTTCCTGTATGCCTGCAGTGCACGGATCAGGAGCTACATCGCAAACATCTTCACCCAGGAGGGCATTCACAAAGCTGCTCTTGCCCGACTTAACCTCACCAACAAAAACCAACAGTGCTGCCGATTGCAAATGGGAGAGCCTGTCCCTTAAAATCTGTGAAGCCTCTTCATCGGAACATTTTTCTGCCAGATCAAGGCAGGCCGTCAGCAGTCCATGTAATGCTTCGTGTTTTTCCTTTTGTTCCTGACTAATAACTTGCTGTGCCATTGTATTTCCAGTTGAAGTGTTTGTTCCTGCAGATTCTTCTGTCTGCAGTTCAATAAATCCAAAACATTATAAAAATATTCTGTAACCCCCATATTTGCAGTAAATATACAACTTTTCCAAACAGATTTAAAGCAACCTCCAGGCTCGTCCCACTTTAAAATTCTGTCACATCAACAGAGTGCTGAAGCTATTTTTAAAGGGGGAATGAGGGAGATTGAATCAAGAAATATAGTTCAGAATATATTTGAAGTTGATGAACAGGTTGTGGAAGCAAAAACAGAGAAAAGTCTCTGATACAAATACTGCCCAAAATCCTTTTTAATCCCCCTTTTG